>JBBSQO010000009.1:0-13709 GCA_038244025.1 Propionibacteriales bacterium | reverse complement strand
AGCTCAAGCAAGCAGATGTATATTCACTGATCGAGACGACATGAGCTCACTCCAAGGGCCGTTGGTCCCTGGCTTCGACACCTCCTCAGCGAGAATGACGCGAAAGCAAGGGAGACGGTAAGTTCATGCCAGTGAGCGAAGTGGAACCTTCTGCTGCCGGGCCCGTTGTGCCGCCGCACAAGACGAGATATCTGGTCGGCGTCAGCAACCAAGTATTGCGAATTCGTGAGTTGTCGGTTCTCGTCGTCGACATCGCCCTGATCGTGTACTTCGCAGCGGCCAATCCGCAATTTCTCTCGGCATCGAATTTTCAGAACATCGCTAATTTCTTCAGTGCCGCAGCGCTGATAGCGGTGGGAGAAACCTTCCTGCTCATCTGCGGGGAAATCGATCTGTCAGCCGGGATGACGTTCGCCCTCGTCCCAGTGATCATGGTCACCCTCAACGGCGAGAACGGCGAGGGGCTCCCCTTGTGGTTGAGTCTGATCATCAGCCTCGCCATCGCAGCGGTGGTCGGGCTCTTCAACGGACTGGTGACGCAGTACTTAAAGCTGCCCTCGTTCATTACGACCCTGGGAACTCTGTATGTCCTCCACGGCGTTTCTCTGACCATCGCCGGGAGCACACCGTTGCCAGCGCCACTGGACGGGATCATTCCTACCATCTTCGGCGGCTGGCTGTGGTCCGAACTGATTTGGGCGATTGCCCTTGTGATCATCATGCAAGTCGTCCTCACCCAGACTCGCTGGGGCGCCCATACGGTCGCCACCGGTGCAAACGCGGTAGGAGCCTCCGAGGCTGGCATTAGGGTACGGCAGATCAAGACGCGCGCGTTCGTGATCACTGCCGTCTTTGCCGGACTGGCCGGAATCCTGGATGGGACTAATATCGCGAAGTCGTTCGATCCGAACGCCGGCGGCAACAACCTGATGTTCACCGCTATCGCCGCCTCCGTGATCGGCGGCACTGCCCTGCTCGGCGGTTCAGGCACGGTCATTGGGGCCGGGCTCGGTGCACTATTGCTCGCCGTTCTGCAAGATGGCTTCAACATCCAGGGAATCAGCGCTACCACGTTCGTCATCGTCGAGGGCATAGCCATACTACTCGCCATGACCTTGAATACGTATCTAGCGCGGTTTCGCACCAGAGCCAAGGAGGAATAAGCATGAGCGCCGCCGCGGGATCGCCTCTAGCCGAGCAGACCTCGGCTACGCCGGCCATCGAGGCCCGCCGGATCAGCAAGAGATTCGGTTCGGTGACCGCGCTTCACGACATCAGCCTGCATGTTAATGGCGGCGAGGTCCTTGGACTGATCGGAGACAATGGAGCCGGTAAATCAACCCTGATCAAGATCCTCACCGGACTCATCCAACCCAGCACCGGTGAGTTGCTGCTCCGCGGCCAACCGACGAAGTTGTCGAGCGTCTCAGACGCACGCGCGCATGGCATCGAAACTGTCTTCCAGGACCTGGCCCTGATCAACACGCTGCCTGTCTACATGAATATGCACCTCAACCAGGAGCCACGGTACGGGCCCTTCCTGCGCAGGTCACTGATGCGGAAGAATTCCCGGCGGTACCTCGACGATATTGGCATCGCCATCTCTTCGGTCAATGATGACGTCGCCAACCTTTCGGGCGGTCAGCGTCAGGCGATCGCGGTGGCACGATCCGTCTACTCACATGCACAGATCTTGCTACTCGACGAGCCACTCGCGGCTATGGGTGCCAAAGAGGGTGGGATCATCCTCGATCTGATCTCCATGCTGCGCGAACGCGGGGAGGTATCGGTCATTCTGATCGCACACAACTACACCCAGGTGCTGGATGTCTGTGACCGGGTGAACTTGTTGCAGCATGGCGAGATAACTCTCGATAAGAAGACCTCCGAAACATCTGCCGAGGAACTGCTGGACCTGGTCGCGAACGAGTACCGGAGAGGCGGTCGGCTCGCCGGAAATCGAGGGAGGCTTCTCGGCCAGAAACCCGATGCCTAGACCTGGCCCAGCATGGTCCAATTGCAGCCCCACCCAACCGCGGTGACCTGTCATAGCTTCGCCGACACACCGACAAAGCTAGGGAGAACTGACAGGTCGCGGAGCTAGCCGAGCTTGTCTGCCGCCTCTAGCCAGGAGAGTTCCAGCCCATCCTTGTCCGACTGCAGATCAGCGAGTGACTCTTGCAGCTCGGCCAATTTGACGTGGTCGCTGGCCGCAGTGGTCATGGCAGCATGCACGGCGCTGATCTTGCGGTCCACCTTGGCCAGCCGTTGTTCAAGGCGGCTCAGCTCCTTTTTGGTCTGCCTCGTCTCACCTGCAATCGCCGGTGCCGCCGACGAGCTTCGGACCGCCGACCCAACGGCCGTTCTGCTGGCCGATCCAGGCTGCGGTTGGTGGCGGCGGTGCTCCAGATACTGGTCAACCCCGCCCGGCAGCAGCACGCAGGACCCGTCACCCATCAGGGCATAGCTGACATCGCAGACCCGCTCCAGGAAGTAGCGGTCGTGGGAGACGACGATCAAGGTTCCGGGCCAGCCATCGAGGTAGTCCTCGATCACGGTCAGGGTGTCGATGTCCAGGTCGTTGGTCGGCTCGTCCAGCAGCAAGACATTGGGTTCGCTCAACAACAGGCTCAAGACCTGCAGCCGCCGCCGTTCGCCGCCGGACAGCTCGCCGATCCGGGTGGTGAGCTTGTCGCCGGTGAAGCCGAAGTCCTCCAGCATCGAGGTGCTGCTCACCTCCTTGCCGGAGGCCAGGGTGGAGTCGCGCCGGACTGCGTTCACCGACGTCAGCACCCGGGCCGACTCATCAAATTTTGCCACCGTCTGGGTCAGGTGGCCGATCTGTAGGGTCCGGCCCTGCTTAACGGTGCCCGAGTCCGGCGGGAGGTCGCCGGCCAACAGCCGCAGCAGGGTCGTCTTGCCCGCCCCGTTGACCCCGATCAGACCGATCCTCATCCCCGGACCGATGGACCAGTTCAGGTCGTCGAAGAGCTCCCGATGCTCGGTGCCGGTGCCGACACCGTGGCAGACGTGATGCAGGTCGAAGACATCCTTGCCGAGTCGTGCGGTCGAGAAGCGTTGCAGCTCGACGGTGTCGCGGGGTGGTGGTTCGTCCACGATCAGCTCGTTGGCGGCATCGATCCGAAACTTCGGCTTGGCGGTACGGGCCGGAGCGCCCCGGCGCAGCCAGGCCAGTTCCTTGCGCAGCAGGTTCTTACGTCGCGCCTCGGTCTCGGCTGCCTGCCGGGCCCGTTCGGCGCGGGCCAGTACGTACGCGGCATAGCCCCCGTCATAGGCGTCGACCACCCCGTCGTGAACCTCCCAGATTCGGGTGCAGATCGCATCGAGGAACCATCGGTCGTGGCTGACCACCAGCATGGCGACATCGCGTTCCTGCAGCTGGCGGAGATGCTCGGCCAGCCAGCCGACGGCCTCGACATCCAGGTGGTTGGTAGGTTCGTCCAGCACCAGTAGGTCAGGGGCACTGAGCAGCAGCGCCACCAGAGCCGTGCGCCGCCTCTCGCCGCCGCTCAGGGATGACACGGGTGCCTCAAGATCAACGCATCCCAGCAGGTGCTCCACCACGCCCCGGGTGCGGGCGTGCGAGGCCCAGACATGGTCGGGTTCCCCGTCGACGATGATGTCCCGCACGGTCGCCGCGGCTGAGAAGTCATCGGTCTGGTGGAGGTAGCCCGAAGTCACCGCGCCGGCCCGGGTGACCCGTCCGCTGTCCGGTGTGCTGGTGCCGGTCAGAATCCGCAGCAGGGTGGTCTTGCCGTCCCCATTGCGGCCGACGACGCCGACCACATCGCCACGACCCAGACCGATGCTGACCTGGTCGAGGAGCGTCCTGGTCCCGTACGTCTGGGTGATCCGGTCAGCATTGACGATATTGGCAGCATTGACGAGGTTGGCGGCAGGCGGGGACACAATCGCCAAGCGTACCCCGGCGATTCAGCGCCCCTTGACGATTCAGGCCTGCTCAGACGACTCATGTTGGGTGACCACCAGGTCAACCAGGTCGAACTGGTTGACGGCGGAATCCATCTGGGCCCGGCAGGTGAGTTTGGCTGCCGGCCGCTGGCCGACCGCAAGAGTGGCGACCAGGCTCATCGGCAGCGGTGCAGCGGCCCGGAGCTGCACCAGCCAGTGGCCATCGTCACCTGGAAGGATGCCGTCGACCCCCACATCGCGGGGGCCCGCTGGACCGTACCTTTCGTGCACGGCGGCAATGGCCGCCTGGGCGAGCGGGATGGCGGTGCTGACGCCCCGCAGGTGCCGGGCCGACACCCGGCCGGCCAAATGCTCAGCCACCACGTCGACGGCTGTGTCCGGGTCAAGACCGCCGTAGTAGATCCCGTCCGGCACCACCACCAGGTTGGCGGCGAACCGGTCGCCGCCCACATGACTGCATTCCCAAGTGGCCGCTGGCCACCGGTCGGCCAGGGCTGCGGCAACCGGCCTGCCGCGGATGGCGCAGCAGGCGTCATGCACCCCATGGGCGCAGATCAACAAGGCTTGGTTCGATGGGTCATCTGCCCGGGAATCCGGGGGCTCGAAGCTGGGTACCGGCGCTGACTGTGCCGGTGCTGACTGTGCCGGTGCTGACAGGGGCTCGATAGCCGCCAGTAGGTCGCCATCGGCTTCCCAGCTACCCCAGTGGGAAGGCCCGTCGTGGGAGATGACCGCCCACGCTCGGCTGGACTGCTGGACTCGTCGACCCGGCCTGCGGATCAGCAGGATCCGGGCACCGCCCGCCCGCGCCGCGTCAACAATTCGCTGCTGGATGTCGGCCTGGATGCCCGATCCGGCGAACGCGTCGATCCGCCAGGGTCCCGGATGCTCGATCAGGAACCAGCGCCGCGCAGGTGCCGCGGTGCCGACCAATGGGTCACAGCGCTCCCGGGCCGTGTCTGAGCAGCGCACCGACCGGCCGGGACCGGGGGTGGAAGCGGTCACGACGTCACGGGCGTCCTGACGCGGTTGGTTGGGAACCGGTCTCGACCGGATGGACCGGCGTTGGGGATGGCACAGCCACCAGCACCCCGGCGCGGATCAGTCGCTCGACCAGCGGCCGTCCGAGGTCGGTGGTCTGGTGGTTCCGGCCATCGAGCAACAGTTCCACTGCGACCGCCTCTGCTTCGGTGCAGCGGAAGCGGCCGGCCCGGCACCGAAGTTCCACCCCCCCGTCAACCGGCTGCAGCTGAGGATCCAGATGGCTGCGCAGCCGTACCGGGGTGTCGTCGCTGAGTGAGCTCAGGGTGCATAGCTGGGCCAGCGGGCCGATCGGTGCGGCCCGCTGGGCGTCCCGCTGAGCTGCCTGCATCGACTCGGCCACGGCTTCTGGGGTCGCGTCCTGGATGGCCTGGATCAGCCGTTCCTTGGCCAGGGCAATGTCGTTGTGGATGGAGTCCGCGGCAGCCACGTTCACCCCGGCGGGGAGGGAGGCGCGCAGCTCCGGGTCGGCGGCCAGGCGCTGCACGGCCATCGCCGACAACTGAGCCGCCAGCCCGTGCCGGTTCCAGGTGTGGATGCCGATGGTGAGATGGATGCTGACCCCACCGAGCGCGGTTGCGGCATGCAGATAGCCGCGGGGCAGATACAGGCAGTCGCCCGGCTGCAGCACGATGTCGAGGAGCGGTTCGGTCTTCGCTGCGGCCTCGACCGCCGCCGTACGGTTGGTCCAGGGCTGGTCGCGCAACGGCGACGGATGCACGGGCTGATGGATGACCCAGCGCTTTTCTCCCTCGACCTGCAACAGGAACACATCATGCACGTCATAATGGTCACTGAAGCCCTTGTTCTGGGGCGGAGTGATGTAGGCGTTGACCTGGACCGGGTGGCCGAGCTCCGCCGCCAGGTCCTGGGAGAAGTTGATCACCGGTGGCCAGCTGCGGTGCAGCGCCTGCAGCACCATGGTGGCGCCGTCGGCGAACAACTGGGTCAGCTTGTCGTCACTGACCTGGTCGTTGATGGCCGCCCCGGCTCCACCCGGCGCGGAGAATGCCTGGTTCGGCAGGGTCGAGCCATCTTTGGCCACCCGCAGGAACGGGGTACGAAGCCCTCTCATCGAGACCAACTCGTCCACCGCGGCGGAACTCAACAGATCAGCGAAGTCCTCGTTCAGCTGATCGGCAGCGGTGTAGAGCGGCTGTTCACCCCAGTACGTGTCGGCGAAGGTAGCCGGGTCGATGGTGATCAGCCGGGAAAGTGCAGAGTGCCCGGGCCGAGGCCCGGGCACTCCACCACCATGGTGGTTATTCACTGTTGGCTGGATCCTCCGGATGCGCCGCTGTCCGCGCCACCGTCGGCACCACCGTCAGCACCACCGTCAGCGCCGCCGTCCTGCTGGCCGGGTACGCCCGATGCGCCGCCGTCTGCGGGACCTTCCTGGCCGCTGCCACCGCCGGCACCACCGTCAGCGCCGCCGTCCTGCTGACTGGGTACGCCCGATGCGCCGCCGTCAGCGGGACCTTCCTGGCCGCTGCCACCGCCGGCACCACCGTCAGCGCCGCCGTCCTGCTGACCGGGCACGCCGGACGCGCCACCGTCAGCGAGACCTTCCTCGCCGCTGCCACCAGGTAAACCACCGGTCGAACCTGCATTCGGATCGTTGGTCGGATTCTGCGTGCTCTCGCTCATTGTGCCTCCATAGGTAAAAGGGCCAAGGGCCCAGTCCACTGAAGCGGCGCCGGTTAACGTCGCATAGGTCATGACTACCGCAAAAACTGCCTTCCGGCTAGAGGGCCGATCGGCTGTTTTTTGTCAATATCGACCATGAAACAGCCAGCATTCAGGTGATCTTCCCCCGGATCTTCTCTCAGCGGCCGCGCATGGCCTGCCGGGACCCCTTGGGGGCGCGGGCCCCAGCCGGCATCGGCCCCTTCGGCACCGGTAGCTTCGGCCGTACCGCATCGAGGGCGCGGAGCCGTTGCTTGATGTCGGTGATCTGATGGGTTTCCAGACTCTTGGGCAACTTCTTGATGTGGTCGGCAAGTTTGGCCAGCGGTACCTGGCCCGGCCCATCGCCCATCTGGACGGTGATCACCTTGACGCCGTAGGCCACCCGCTCATGCTTCTTCACCTCGCTGGTCAGCAGCGGTTTCAGCCGGCCAGGTTCTCCTTCGCCGACCAGCACCAGACCGCCGGGCCCGAGCGTGCGGTGCACCGCATCCAGCTGCTTGTTGGCGGTGATGACCGGAGTGGACGACCACTGCTTGGGCAGCATCGACAGAGCGACCTCGGCTGACCCTGCCTGACCCGCATACCGTCTGAAGGTGGCCTGCTTTGCCCGCCGGACCAGCAGGACCATCGCCAGCAGCAAGCCGATCATGGCTCCGAGAACCGGGAAGTAGATCGGGTGCCCGGTAATGAGGCCGATGACCAACAGCACCACGATCGGCAACAGGAAGGCGGCCAGCAGCAGATAGGGCAGCGGCTTGTCATATTCGTGGGTCAGCTTGTAGGCCTGGGCGATCTGCTTGAAACGCCCCATGTCAGCCGGGTCTGTACTGGCTTTCTTGCGTGCCTTCTCTGCCCGCTTGGCGTCCTTGGCCTTGCGGGCGACTACCTTCGCATCAGTGCTCTTTGCCATTCAGGTGCTCACTTGCTGGTCGGGCTTGCGGTGACGTAATCATGGGAACCAGCCCGGGACTCCACTGCCTGGCGGTAGAGCCGTCCGGCCCGATAAGAGGACCGGACCAGCGGCCCGCTCATCACGCCCGCGTAGCCAATCTCCTCGGCCTCGGCGGCCATCTCGACAAACTCCTCCGGCTTCACCCAGCGATCAATCGGATGGTGTCGGGCCGACGGCCTCAGATACTGGGTGATGGTGATGATCTCGGCACCGGAGTCGTGCAGGTCGCGCAGCGCCTCCGACACCTCCTCGCGCGTCTCGCCCATGCCAAGGATCAGGTTGGACTTGGTGACCAGCCCCGCATCCCGGGAGGCACGTAGCACATCAAGGGACCGGTCGTAACGAAATCCGGGACGGATGCGCTTGAAGATCCGTGGCACGGTCTCCCCGTTGTGAGCAAAGACCTCCGGCCGGGTCTCGAACAGCTGCGACAGGTACTCGATCTTGCCGGAGAAGTCCGGAGCCAGCATCTCCACCCCGGTGCCCGGGTTCAGGTCATGCACCTTGCGGATCGTCTCGGCATAGAGCCAGGCACCCTCATCGGGAAGGTCATCGCGGCAGACGCCGGTGATGGTGGCATAGCGCAAACCCATCTTCTGCACTGACTCGGCGACCCGCAGCGGCTCGGAGGCATCGAAGTCAGCGGGTTTGCCGGTGTCGATCTGGCAGAAGTCACAACGCCGGGTGCACTGGTCACCACCAATCAGGAAGGTGGCCTCGCGGTCTTCCCAGCATTCGAAAATATTAGGACATCCCGCCTCCTGGCAGACCGTGTGCAGGCCTTCGGCCTTCACCATCTCCTGTAGCTCCCGGTACTCCGGCCCCATCCGGGCCGTGGTCTTGATCCACGACGGCTTCTTCTCGATGGGTGTGGCGGCATTGCGGACTTCGAGCCGCAACATCTTGCGTCCTTCAGGTGCGATGGTCACGGCGACAGCCTACCCGTCCTGGGCCCGCAGATCAGGTCACGTCCCGACGACGGAAAATCAGCGCCGCAACGACCACCGCTACCGCGGCAATGATGGCCCAGTAGAGCGAGCCGTGCAGCAGGCTGATGTGCTTCTCGATGCCCTGGTAGTCAATCCCCTGCTCCGACGGTTTCTCGACGTAGTAGGTGTAGCTATAGCCCTGGTAAAGAATCGCCAGCAGGTTGTTCTCCGGCACCCACGGGTTCAGCTTCTGTACCCAGTCGGCCATCCCCAGCGCGCCGCGGACGAAGGTCAAGAACACGTAACCGAGCACCACGCCGATGGCGGCTGCGGTATGCCGTGTCGCCAAAGCCAGACAGAAGCCAAGGATGGCAAACAGGACTCCGAGCAATACGCCCCGGCCGCTGGTGGCCAGCAGCTTGGCGGTGTCATCGATCTTGCTGTCGTACCCGGAAGCCAACGCGACCGTTGCGGCCAACATGCAGGCCAGGGCGACGGCCGTCACAACGGCTGCGGTTACTGCCACGGCCACCAGTTTGGAGGTGAAAACCTTCCAGCGCTCGGGGATGAAGGTCAGCCAGTTGGCGAGGGAACCACTGGTGTACTCGGCGCCGATGAAGGAGGCGGCGATGAAGAAGAAGACCAAGGCGATCAGAAAGACAGTAACCGTCACGGCAATCATGGCCGTATCGGCAAAGCTGCTGGGCTGGGGGACGAAGTCAGCGCGGTTGGGCTTCGTCCAGGCACACTCTTCGGCGGAGCCACCTTGGTCAATGCACTGCTGATCCTGCTCCTGGTGGTGGTCTTCCCAATCCTTGAGCTGTTCGTTGTAGAACTGCTCAGACTGGGCCAGCTGGGCTTGGCTGGGTGGCTTGAGCTGGGCATTGCTGACCAGCTGGAAGGCGCCGAGCAGCAGGATCACCACGATCATGGCGATGACGGCAAACCGCCGGCTCCGCAGCCGGTTGAGTTCAGCGAGCAGCAGCCGGGTCATCGAGCATTCCCCTCGGTCGAGCCGTGGGCGGGTCGGTGCTCATCGCCTGGAGGTGGTAGCTGGTGTCCGTTGCCGGGCGCCTGATGCAGCCCGAACCCCTCATGCTGGGTCTGACCGAGGTGCTCGTCCTGGGTCAGCTGCAGGAACACCGACTCCAGATCAACTCGCTGCTGGGTCAGCTCATGGACGTAGAGCCCCTCCGCGGCGAGTAGCCGGGTGATCTGCGCCGGATCGAACTGTCGTCCCGCTGCTGACCCGGAGGTTGCCGGGGCGACGGTCAGTGCGTCGGGACCGGCGGATGCGGCCAGGAAACCGAACCGGGTGAGGATGCCTGCGGCGCGTTCGGGGTCGCGTACACCAACCCGCACTTTCATGCCGGTACCGTCGCTGGCCAGGATCTCCTCGACGCCTCCCTCGGCCAGTAGCCGGCCACGGCCAATGATTGACACCGTGTCGGCAACCTGCTGGACCTCGCTCAGGATGTGGCTGGAGACGAGCACTGTCTTGCCCCGCTCGGCAAGTCCGCGCATGGTGCCCCGGATCTCATGAATCCCGGCCGGGTCCAGCCCGTTGGTCGGTTCATCGAAGATCAACAGTTCGGGATCCTTGAGTAGGGTGCCGGCAATGGCGAGCCGCTGTTTCATGCCGAGCGAATAGGTGCGGAACCGGTCCTTGCCGCGGGAGCCGAGGCCGACTTCCTCCAGCACCACTGCGACCCGGCTCTGTGATGCGCCCATTCCCTGGGCCAGGAGCTTGAGGTTCTTGGCCCCGGAGAAGTTGGGAAAGAACTTCGGCTGTTCCACGATGGCGCCGATCCGGTCAATGATGGCGGGCAGCCGCCGGGGTAGCTCTTCACCGAAGACTTTCATGGTGCCGGAGTCGGCGGTGATCAGGCCGAGCAGCATCCGGATGGTCGTCGTCTTGCCGGAGCCGTTGGGTCCGAGGAAGCCATGCACCCCGCCGCTCTCGACGGTCAGGTCCAGTCCGGCGACGGCGACGCTTCGTCCCTTGCGGGTGCGATAGGTCTTGCGCAGCCCTTCTGTCTGGATGGCATAGTCGGCCGCCCCAGTGGGAAGTGGTCTCCCTGCGGTCGTCGGCTGGCTCATCTGCGTCCTCACTGGGTGGCTCAAGCGGTTGTCATCTGGATCGACACCCTAACTGGTGACGGGCTCCGGACGGCCATCTTTCATGATCGACACGCGTCCTGTATCGGGCGTGAGGATGCCTTTGGGCTGCCGGGCATCCGCTCCCGGTCATAGCCGGGCACAGCTGGCGGCGGCGTCAGCTGACCGGAACGTTGATCCCGTAGCTGATGGCACCCGGCTCTGGCCGGGCACGATCAAGATCGGCCGATTTCTGGTACGGAGCAAAGGAGAGGAGCTGGTCCAGACGTGGCCGAAACAGCTCGGCAACCTCCGCTACGCTCACCTCGCGGCCTACCTCGGCGGTCAGTGAGGTGACGCCGGCGTCGGCGATCCCGCAGGGGATGATCTTGCCGAACTGGCCAAGATCGGGATTGGCGTTGATAGCCACCCCGTGCATGGTGACGTGGGCGGCCACCCGGATGCCGATAGCGGCAATCTTGCGCTCCGGCCGATGATTATCGGCCGCGAGCCAGACACCGGATCGACCGGTGACCCGGCCGGTGCGCAGACCGAAGTCGCCGCAAGTCAA
Organism: Propionibacteriales bacterium; assembly: GCA_038244025.1. Classification (GTDB taxonomy): domain Bacteria; phylum Actinomycetota; class Actinomycetes; order Propionibacteriales; family Propionibacteriaceae; genus Microlunatus. The sequence continues at coordinate 2,476 of JBBSQO010000009.1, read as the reverse complement.
GATCATCGCCTCTTCGAGGCGGCGGACGTAGTCGACAACAAAGATGCCATCCGGGAGCCGGACGATCGGGTAGGCGACCAGCTGCCCGGGTCCGTGCCAGGTGATCTTGCCACCCCGATCGACGTCGATGACCGGGGTGCCGTCCAGCGGCCGTTCGTGGGTCTCGGTGCGCTTGCCGGCCGTGTAGACCGAGGCATGCTCGAGCAACAAGACGGTGTCCGGAGTGGTGCCCGCGACGACACCGGCATGCAGGCCGCGTTGCAGCTGCCACGCCTGGGTGTAGTCGACGTACGCGCTGCCGAGTCCACAATCACGAAATTCGAGGCTCATGTCGCGGAGTCTACGCGGCGGAATGCCGCCGGCTGAGAGCTGCCTGCACCATGGTGCGGATGTGCGGGTGGTCGAACTGGAATCCCTCGTCGAGAAGTCTCCGGGGGACAACACACTGGTCGCCGAGCAGCAGGTCGGCCATATCTCGGAGTGCCAGCCGGAGCAGGGGAGCGGGGACGGACAGGAAGGCCGGCCGGTGCAGTTCGCCGGCGAGTGCGCTGGTTAACTCGGTGTTGGTTGCTGGCTGAGGGAGCGTGAGGTTGTAGATGCCCCGGGCGGAGTCGGTTTCGATGGTCCATAAGGCTGCCCCGATCCAGTCAGTCAGGCTGATCATCGCCAGATGCTGGCTGCCGTCACCCAGCCGGCCACCCAATCCTAGCGAAAAGGGGATCTTCATCAGCGCCAACGGCCCACCGCCGGCATCCATCACGGCAGCAGTCCGCAGGGTCACCACCCGCAGGTCCGCGGCAATGGCAACCGACAAGGGCTGCTCCCAGGACCGTACGACCTGGGCGACGAAGTCATCACCGGCCGGAGCAGTCTCGTCCAGGGGTGCAGCGCCGGTGTGGACGCCGTACCAGCCGATGGCGGTGCCCTGAACGAAAACTGGGCGGTGACCGTCCGCGGCGCGGTCGGCCAGTGCCCGGCTCAAGGTCCGGGCCGGGTTGACCCGGGATGAGATGATCAGCTTCCGCCGAGCCCTCGTCCACGGCCGGTCGGCTATGCCGGCGCCGGCCAGATTGATTACGGCGTCAACATCATCGAGCACCGCGTGATCCAGTTGGCCACGGTCCGGATCCCAGCGCCACTCGTTCGCTGACGCAGGCTCACGGCGGACGAGGCGGCGCACCTCGTCACCACGGTCGGCCAGCCGGGCGCGCAGCGCCGCACCGAGGAAGCCGGACGCCCCGGCCAGCGCAATCTTCACTGGAACAGGCTAGCCCGGAAACGGGCTAGCCTGTCGAAACCGGTCACGGGATGCGCGATCACCCGCGTCTGAAGAGTGGGGGTCTGTGACCGGTTGTCGCTGGCAGGGCCGTAGAGGATCCGGAGCGACCGACGTGTTAGGTCCTGTCTCAAACCGGATTTACCCCTAGCCTGGTCCCGGTTGCGCTTCAGCGACTCCTCGCACTGACCCTCACGGTTGACCGACCACATCAGCTTCGGGTCACCAGCGGCAGGTCGTGGCCGGGCTGTCCGTCCGGGCGGCCGGAGAGCACTTCGAAGTTGTGCGGGTGCCAGGACGGCTTCTCCTGCTCGGGCAGCGTGCCGAACAGTCGCTCGGAGCCAATGTACTCCACGCCGATGAGGTTCGCCGCCAAGGTATTGCCGTCGAACAATAGGCACTGCAGCAGGTCGTCGTTGACGACCCGGCAGGAGCTCTCAAACCAAGACTGACCCGTCACAACTTCCGTGACACGCCGCAGAAATCAGTGATTTTGTGACGGGTCGGCGGGGTTTACAGGCCCAGCTCGGTGGCGAAGTTCCCCTCTTCCAGCCGCGCCTTGACGGTGGCCAGGAACCGGGCGGCATCGGCGCCATCGACCAGGCGGTGGTCGTACGACAAGGCGAGGTACATCATGTCGCGAACCGCGATCGTCTCGCCCAGCACCTTGTCGGTGAGCACCACCGGCCGCTTGACGATCGCCCCGGTGCCGAGGATGCCAACTTGCGGCTGGTTGATGATCGGGGTATCGAACAGCGCACCACGGCTACCGGTGTTGGTCACCGTGAAGGTGCCACCGGCGAGATCATCCGGCCCGAGCTTGTTGGTCCGGCTCCGGTCGGCAAGGTCGGCGATCTTTCTGGCGATGCCAGCGAGGTTCAGGTCACCGGCATCCTTGATCACCGGAGCCAGTAGGCCCTTGTCGGTATCGACGGCGATGGAGACGTTCTCTGCCGACGGGTAGGTGATGGTGCCAGCCTCAGTGTCGATGGTGGCATTCACCTTCGGGTGTACCTTCAGCGCTTCAATGGCAGCCTTCACCAGGAACGGCAGGTACGACAGCTTGACGCCCTCGTTGCGGGCAAAGTCTTCCTTCGCCCGCGCCCGCAGCCGGGACACATTGGTCAGGTCGACCGCGACCACGGTGGTCAGCTGGGCTGAGACCTGCAACGACTCCACCATCCGGCTGGCGATGGTCTT
>JBBSQO010000008.1:0-13748 GCA_038244025.1 Propionibacteriales bacterium | reverse complement strand
GCATGCCGGCGCCGATAAGGCGACCTGACGGGCGCTGGACAGCACACCGACGCCGACGCGACGGGCAGCCCAGCGGAGGACCGAGGCCTGAAACGGATCAGGGGTTGCCCCAGACCACGGCAGCTTTCTGCGTCAGAGAGGATGGGATCATGTTCTTGATGCGGGTATTGCTCCCAGACCGCCGAGGCTCGCTGGGTGCGGTCGCCTCCGCCGTTGGCGCGGCTGGCGCCGACATCGCGGCGATCGAGGTCGTCGACCGCCGCGATGGTAACGCGATTGATGACTTCATCATCACGATCCCCAACGGACTCTTGCCCGATACGCTAGTCAGTGCCTGCCACCAGCTAGATGGCGTCAAGGTGCAGTGGATCTCTCGTTATCGCAAGGGGATGGGGATCCTGATGGATATTGAAGCCCTGGAGCAGATGATGGAATCGCCAAGCACAGCGGCCGAAATACTCACCTCGTTGGCACCCAACATCTTCCATGCCACCTGGGCAGCACTAATCTCGTGCGTGGAAAGGGCCCAGATCCTGCATGCCACCGAGATGGCCCCTGCCTTCACCTCCGACCAGTTGGCGGGTCTCGGACCGTTCGATCCGGCCCGCTGGCTTGAGCTCGAGCCAGGGTGGATCGATGGCTGGGGCGAGGCGAGCCTAGCGATGGCCCCGGTCTGTGGCGGCCGGGCCATCCTGGTCGGTCGCCAAGGTGGGCCGAGCTATCTCGACTCCGAGGTCGCCCGGTTGCGGCACCTCGCCTCATTTGCGTCCTGAGGTTGCCTCAGCAACCAGGGGACGCACGAGCGCAGCGAGTACCAGCCCTCGCAGCCAGAGAACCAGGAGCGCAGCGACTTCCCGCTCTCGACGGCGAGCGATGTCAGGGCTTCTTGTCGAGGCCGAAGCCAATCTGGCCGGTCATGAGGTAGAACACGTACCAGCCGAGCAGGAAGATGGCCAGCATACCGACGAACAAGGCGATGCTGGCGAAGATGCGCATCCGTTTCTTGGATCGGGTGGTGGGCACCTTTCCGGGGCCCCATTCACCGATGGCCGGTTGAACTCGCGGCGGCGTCGGGCCGTTGAGGTTCAGGTTGCTGAAGAACTTGGCCATCCAATCACTGTAGTAGCCGCTGGGCCCGGCTCCATCGCCGGCCGCCAACTTGCCTGAGTCGTTTGCCCTACAGTGGACGTGAAGCGCCAATTCGAGATCGGATGGCCGATCGCGCGACCGGCCGATCCACAATGGCTGCCCAAAATAATGCTGACGCCATAATGACTGAACCCCGATAATGAGGAGCCTGATGGCCTGGATGGAAACGGAAAGGGCCGCGTTCGTGGAAACGCTGCGCGCCACCGACCCGGAAGATCCGACCCTCTGTGATGGCTGGTCGGCCCGGTACCTGCTGGCCCACCTGGTACAACGCGAGCACCGGCTGCTGCACTCCGCGGTGGATATGGTCATGACCAAGACATCGGGCCAGGAGCGCTTCATGGGCCGGCTGGCCGACAGCGCACGGTCACCGGAGGGGTACGCAGCCCTGGTCGACCGCTTCGCCGGCGGGCCACCCGGGTGGTCGCCGATGCGGTGGGCCGGAGACGCCGCCAACCTGGTGGAGTACGTCGTTCATCACGAGGACGTCCGTCGGGCCGGCACCGAACCGGCCGAGCCGCGAACGCTGCCGGCTGAGGAGCTGACAGCGATCTGGAAACGGCTAACGCTGATGGCGAAGCTCGGCTATCGCCGCAGTCCCGTCGGAGTCGTGCTGGCCACACCGGCCGGCAGGCATCAGATCGCCCGGAAGGGCGACGGCGAGGGTGATGTCGTCATCACCGGAGAGCCGGTCGAGCTGGCCCTCCATGCGTTGGGCAGACGGGAGGCAGCCCAGGTGGAGTTTACCGGACCACCTGAGGCACTCCGCCAGTTCGAGTCCTGGGCCAGCTGAGGTAACCAGGATCAGTCACCCCGTAGCTACGTGGATGGCCCGAACCGCCGGCTCCTCAACCACGGATCCAGACTGAGCGCAGGCTTGCTCTAGGCTTCACCGACCGTGGCAACCTCCAGGGCAGCGTCGGCACCCCTGGCCAGCAGCAGCCCAAAGCCGGCGGCGTCGAGGATCGGCACCTTCACGCTGACGGCCTTGTCGTACTTGGAGCCCGGTGACTCACCCACCACCACAAAGGATGTCTTCTTCGACACCGAGCTGGTCACCTTGCCCCCATGGGAGGTGATGGCCTCGGCAGCAGAGTCTCGGGTATAGCCGTCCAGTGAGCCGGTCACCACGATCGACAAGCCGGTCAGCGTCTGGTCGTGGACCTCCTTTGGCTCATCACGCAGCACACAGCCGGCGGTCTGCCACTTGTCCACGATCGCCCGGCGCCACGGTTCGGCGAACCATTCCCGGATGGCCGTCACCAGGGTAGGGCCAATCCCCTCCACCGACGCCAACTCCTCCTCGGTCGCCGCTGCCAGTGCATCGATGTCACCAAAGGCCGCAGCCAGGTCAGGCGCAACCCCCTTGCCGACATGGCGAATCGACAGCGCCACCAGGAACTTGGCCAGCGGTCGGTGTTTCGCATCGGCCAGGTTCTGCAGCAGCTTTTGTCCGTTGGCAGAGAGATTTCCCGCAGCCGTAGTGAAGAACCTCGACTCGCCCAGTTTGTCCGCAGTCAGGTCGAACAGGTCGCCTTCGTCAACGATCAGACCAGCCTGGAGGATGGCCTGGGCGGCCGACTCGCCCAGGGTTTCGATGTCCAGGGCCTGCCGGGAGGCTAGATGGAACAGCCGCTCACGCAGCTGGGCCGGGCAGCTGCGCTGGTTGGGACAACGCAGGTCTGCGTCGCCTTCCTTCTCCGGCCGCAAGCGGGTGCCGCAGTCGGGGCACCGGGTAGGCATCTGGAAGGCGCGTTCGGTCCCATCCCGGAGATCAACAACGGGTCCGACGATTTCCGGGATCACGTCCCCGGCCTTGCGCAGCACCACGGAGTCCCCGATCAGCACACCCTTGCGGACCACCTCGGAGGCATTGTGCAGGGTCGCCATGGCCACCGTCGAGCCGGCGACCAGCACCGGTTCCATCACTCCGTACGGCGTCACCCGGCCGGTACGGCCGACATTCACCCTGATGTCCAGCAGCTTGGTGGTGACCTCTTCCGGTGGGTACTTGTAGGCGATCGCCCACCGCGGTGCCCGGGATGTCGAGCCGAGCTGATCCTGAACGGCACGTTCATCCAGCTTGATCACCACGCCATCCAGCTCATGCTCCACCGACTGCCGGTTTTCGCCGAAGTACTCGATGAAGGACCAGACCTCCGCCAGCGTCGGGCAGAGCTTGCGGTGCGGGCTGACCGGCAGACCCATCCGATCCAGGGCCTGATAAGCATCGGACAACCGAGCGGCGGAAAAGCCTGCGGTAGCTCCGATGCCATGGCTGACAAAGCCCAGCGGCCGGGTCGCGGTAACCCTGGGGTCCTTCTGGCGCAGTGAACCGGCAGCCGAGTTGCGCGGGTTGGCAAAGGGTGCCTTCCCTTGCAGAACCAGAGATTCGTTGAGCTTGCGAAATTCCTCTACGCCCAAGAAGACCTCGCCACGGACCTCGAGCAGCCCAGGGATGTCATCGCCAGCCAGCTGCTGCGGGATCGCCTTGATCGTACGGACGTTGGTGGTGACATCCTCACCGGTCGTGCCATCACCGCGGGTCGCGGCCTGAACCAGCCGCCCGCTCTGATAGACCAGATCCAGTGCGAGACCATCAACCTTCAGCTCACACAGGAAACCGGCCTCGGTGATTCTCTTCTCGCCCAGCTCACGGATGGCCCGATCGGCCCAGCGCTCCAGCTCATCGGCGCTGAACGCGTTGTCCAGGCTCATCATCGGCTGCAGGTGGCGGACCGCGGCAAAGGTGGTCGACGGCGGACCACCCACCTGCTGGGTCGGTGAGTCAGGTGTCCGCAGCGCAGGGTACTCATCCTCAAGATCATTGAGCCGGCGCATCAATGCGTCGAACTCGCCGTCGGAGATGGTCGGAGAATCAAGCACGTGGTAACGCCAGCGGGCATCATTGAGCTGCTCGGACAGGTCGGCATGCTGCTCCCGGGCAGCTGGATCGGGCTCTCGTACCGCCACGGCTGTCCCGGACTGGCCAGCCGCCGGCAGGCCGGTTTCTTCGAGGTCGTCGCTCACAGGCTCAATCTAGCGACCCGCGCCGACATCCATTGCCGCCCAGGTCCCTGCCGGCTGACCCTACTGCCGCACCGCAGCAATCTCATCCTTGGCGGGCTCATCCTTGGCGGGTTCGCTGCCCTCTTGAGTGATGGTGACCTCACCGCGAGTTTGCAGCGGCTTCTCGGGCATGGTCAGGGCAATCAGCAGCGCGACCGCCATGAACGGGACGGCGACCATGAACAGATCGTCAATGGCCTTCGTGAACGCGGTCAGCACCCAGGTCCGGACGGGTTCCTGCAGCTGTCGAAGGGCGGTGACGTCTTGGACCGACTGCGCAGCGGCACCAAGCTTTGACTGTGCGCCCGCTGGCACCAGCTCGGCCAGATGGTGAGTGATCCGAGTATTGAGGATGGCGCCGAACAGCGCCGTACCGATCGCGCCGCCCATGGTACGGAAGAAGGAGACGGCCGCGGTGGCGGCGCCCATGTGCTTGCGTGCCACCGCGTTCTGCACGGCGGTGACCACGACCTGCATGGTCAGACCGAGACCGATGCCGAACGCGAACATGCTCAGCCCGATCTGCCAATAGGCGGTATCGACCTTGAGGCGTGACAGTGAGTACAGCGCCCCGCCGACGATGACGGCTCCTGCGATGGGCATCCACTTGTATCGGCCGGTCTTCACCATCAGCTGGCCGCCGCCGATAGAGGTGGTGAAGATGCCGACCACCCGTGGCAGCATCGCCAGGCCCGACTCCGTCGCCGACATTCCCTGGACGGCCTGCAAGTAGATGGGCAGGTAGATCAGGCCACCGAACATGCCGACACCCATGATCATGGCGAAGGTGACATTGGACGTGAAGATCCAGTTCATGAACAGCTCCGGCGGAACGATTGGCTCCTTGACCCGCTGTTCGACGAGGGCAAAGATGACAGCCAGCACCACGGTCGCGCCCAGCAGCCCGATGCCGGTACCGGACAGCCAGCCGATATCAGGTCCGGCCCAGCTGAGGTACAAGATCAAGCTGGTCACCGAACCGACGATGGTGGCGGCCCCGAGGTAGTCCACTGAAGCCTGGCGCCGGACGTGGTGCAGCTTCAGTGCGATCGAGGTGATCACCAGTGCGGCAATGCCGATCGGGATGTTGATGAAGAAGATCCATTGCCAGCCGAGATGGTCGGTGAACAGGCCGCCTAGCAGCGGTCCGGCCACCGAGGAGACGCCGAACACAGCTGCGAAGTAGCCCTGGTACTTGCCTCTCTCCCGCGGCGGGATGATGTCTCCGATCACCGCCAGGGCAAGCGACATCAGCCCGCCGCCGCCGAGACCCTGGATGGCCCGGCCGATGATCATCACGTCGATGTTCGATGACAGTCCGCAGATGACCGAGCCGACCAGGAAGACGATGATCGCGGACTGGAAGATCGGACGGCGCCCCAGCAGGTCGGAGATCTTGCCCCAGAGCGGGGTGGCGGCGGTCGAGGTGAGCAGATAGGCGGTGACGACCCAGGAGAGCTTGTCCAGCCCACCGAGGTCTGAGGTGATCTTGGGCAGCGCTACCCCGACGATGCTCTGGTCAAGGGCGGCCAGGAACATGCCGGCCATCAGTCCGCTCATCACCACCAGAATCTGCCGGTGGCTCAGATAGTCGCCGGACGGCGAGGCCTCCTCCGCTGGCGGCTGGTCGAGCCGTTGGCCCGCCCCCTCGACCGGTGCTGCGGTCATCCCTGCCGCACGTCGCGGGACCGACGGGTTGTCGGCGGGCCGGGTCGCGGCAGAAACTGCCGCGCGCCGGGGTACGTAGTCGTTCTTCACTCTTGCTCCAGTTCTGAGGTGGTGCTGCCAGTATCGATATCTGAGGCGGTATCGATATCGGAGGCAGTATCGATATCGGAGACGAATTTGGTCAGCAGCCGCTCGAGGGTGACGATCTCGTCTCGGGGCCAGCCCTCGAAGCGTTGAATCAGCGCGGTCCGGCGGCGGGCGAGCCCCTGGTCGAGAACAGCCCGCCCGGGTCCGCTGATCTCGACCAGGTGGGCGCGGCGGTCCAGCGGGTCTGGGCTGCGGTCGACCAGACCAGATCGCTCGAGCTGCTGGACATGGCGGGAAATGGTGGAGGTGTCCAACCCGATCAGGGCAGCCAGGTCGGTCGCCCTGATCGGGCCCTGGCAACGCAGACAGTGCATCAGCCGGAAGGTGCCGAGATCCAGCTGGTCGTCATCCATTCGCTGACGCATCAGCCGGCCGATGGACAACAGCGCCGCGAGCACGGAGTCCTCGGCAGTCTGCGGCCGCCAGCCCGAGAGTGCCGTCGATTGGTCCACGGAGCCAACTGTACGATTGCTTGCGTGCCGCATGCAAATTTCGCACTCCCCCGGCTCGAACTGGTGGTCCCAGGCCACCCGATTGAGCTTGGTGGAGCCGCTGGGCCAGCCGTGACAACCATGAGCGGTTTGGCTGACGATCGTGAAAGACGGGGCCGCGGGTACCCGGCGCAGATCTCCACTCTCTTGGCTGGCTCAGAGTAGCCGTACCGGGTGGCCGCCCACCAGATCGTTGGCATGGTGCACGATTGGGCCATGGCGAAGACAACGAAAACCTCACCACAGAAGGCTGACCAGACCCTGCTGATCCTCGGAGCCAGTGGCGACCTTACCGGCCGGCTGCTGCTGCCCGGTCTGGCTGGACTGCTGGCTCGCGGGCACAGCCAGCAGCTCACCCTGGTCGGCTCCGGGATCGAGGACTGGTCAGCAGAGAAGTGGAAGCAACGGGTCACCAGCTCCTTCGCGACCGTCGAGGCGTCCGGGCGGCAGGTCACCGAGGTGATCAACAACACCGTCTACCACCAGGCGGATGTCACCGAAGTTGATGATCTTCAGCGGCTGCTGGCCCAGTGCGAGGGCTCCATTGCCATCTTCTTCGCGCTGCCGCCGCCGATCACGGTCAAGGTCTGCCAAGCACTGCTGGAGTGCACGCTGGGGAAGGACACCCGGCTGGTGCTGGAGAAGCCGTTTGGCACCGACGTGTCCAGCGCGACTGATCTCAACGCACTGCTGACCCGGCTGGTGCCGGAGGAGCAGGTGCATCGGGTGGACCATTTCCTCGGGACCTCCAGCGTGCTCAACATTCTCGGGCTGCGGTTTACCAACCGGATCTTTGAGCCGTTGTTGAACGCCGACCATGTCGAGCGGGTGGAAATCGTCTATGACGAGGTGCTCGGGCTTGAGGGACGGGCCCGCTACTACGACGGTGCCGGTGCCATGGTCGACATGATCCAAAGCCACCTGCTCCAGGTCCTCGCCGTGATGGCGATGGAGCCACCGCCGACCCTCCGGGCCGTCGACTTCCGCGACCAGAAAGCGCAGGTGCTCCGAGCCACCCGGGTCTGGCAGAACGACCCGGTGACATCGAGCCGTCGTGGCCGCTACACCGCCGGCAAGATCGGCCGGCGCACGTTCATGTCGTACGAGGATGAGACCGGAGTTGACCCGAGCCGGCACACCGAGACGCTGGCCGAAGTGGATTTCGAGGTCAACACCTGGCGCTGGGCGGGTGTACCGTTCCGGGTCCGCTCCGGCAAGGCCATCGGTGAGCCGCGCAACGAGATCGCCATTACATTCAAGCCGGCCCAGCAGGTGCCGGTCGGGTTCCATGGTGCCGAGCGTCCGGATCAGTTGCGGATGTTGCTCAAGCCGGACGGCCTGAGTCTGGACATCAACGTCAACGGCCCCGGCAATCCATTCGTTGTCGATTCGGCCACCCTCACCGCTGACTTTGGCGCCGGTGAGCTCGAGGCGTACGGCGAGGTGCTCGAGCTGGTGCTGGACCACGATCCCACCCTGTCGATCCGTGGCGACACCGCGGTCGAATGCTGGCAGATCATCGAGCCGGTGATCGATGCCTGGCGTGCCGACCAGGTGCCCCTGGATGACTACCCGGCCGGCAGCCACGGACCTGAGAGCTGGCCGGGCTAGCATGTCGGCGCCATCAGTTTTGGTTTTTCATCGACACATCAGGTCGATAACCAACCAAAACTTCTGCGTACTACTCGGCCAGCTGCTCTGAGACGATCTTCGCGGCTGTCCGGACCGACCGCAGCGCGTGAACTGCCGCAGCGGGGTCCAGGCCAGCCAGTCCACAGGCCGGGGTGATGATCAGCTTCTCCGCGATCCGCGGGTCCAGCCCAAGCGGCCGGATATCGGTGAGAACTGTTCGCGCCACGTCGTCGGCGGACAGCACCGGGCGGCCAGGCATGGTCGGCAGGACGCCCAGGAATACCTCGCGCTCGGACTCAAGTCCACGGCCGATGTCATCCCAACCAGCCCGACCCAGCAGCGCCTGATCCACCGAGACCCCATTGAGCCCGGCGTCGAACAGCAAGCCGATCGGGACGTCGCGAGCACAGGAATGCACCAGTACCGACGCAGCAGAACCACGCGCTACCAGAGTCTGGAGCAGCTGCGTGTAGGCGTCCGAGACCTCCGGGATGTCGACCCGGCGGTGCCGGGAGAAACCGCTGGCCGTCCGCACCGAGCCGGCCAGCACCGCCGGCAGCAGTGGTTCGTCCAGCTGGAGCACGAGTCGCACGTCGGGCAGCCGGCGTGCAAGCTCCACGGCCAGGGTGCTGACTCCCTCGGCCAGCGACTGGATGACATCACGCCGACCACCATGATCAGCCAGAATCTTGTCGCCGCGAGGTCGCTCCAGAGCTGCCGTCAGCGTCCACGGCCCGGCGACTGACACCTTTACCGGCCCCCGGTAACCCTGAGCCACCTCCTCAAGCAGGTCCAGATCCGTCCGGAGCAGCGACTTGGCTCGGCGCTGGTCGGCCCCGGACCCATCGGTCAGTCTCCAGCCGGCCGGCTGAAGGTCGACGGCCAGGCCGGACAGCCAGGCGGTGGCTCGGCCGATCAGCTGGGCAGCGACTCCACGGGCGGGCAGCTCCGGCAGATAGGGCAGATCAGGGACCTCGGCAAAGCTGACTCGCAGCGCCTGAGCCATGTCCTCCCCTGGCCAGGACCCGATTCCGGTCGCCCGGACCCCAGGATCACTCACGCGCTGCCGTCGCTTCGGTCCGGACGGCCGCCCGGGTTGAGGCAATGGTGGCGCTGCCGACAACCCGGTCACCGTGATAGAAGACGATGGCCTGTCCCGCCGCGACACCGGCCACCGGCTCATCCAGCCTGACCAGAACGGATCCATCCCGGCCATGGACGATGGTGGCCGCCAGCGCAGCACCATGTGCCCGGACCTGGACAAATCCATTCCAGGACTGGTTGGCGCCGGGCTCGGTCCAGGACCGGTCCGCGCCGGGTCCGGTCCAGGACTGGCTGGCGCCGGGCGCCAGGGGATTGGCGCGACCCCCTGTCCAGATCGGTCGGCTGCCGGTGATCTCGGCCACCTGGAGGGAATCAGCTGGACCCACCGTCACGGTGTTGTTGACCGGGGAGATGCCCAGCACATAACGGGGTTTGCCGTCGTCGGCCGGCACGCCGAGGCGCAACCCCCGGCGCTGGCCGATGGTGAACTGGTGGCTGCCCTGGTGGTGCCCGATGATCGAGCCGCTCTCGTCCACGATGTCGCCCTCTCGGGCGCCGAGCCGACGCTCCAGGAAGCCGGCCGTATCCCCATCAGCAATGAAGCAGATGTCATGACTGTCCGGCTTGTCGGCCACCGCCAGCCCCCGACGATCCGCCTCGGCCCGGACCTCCCTCTTCAGCGATCCACCGAGTGGGAAGTAGGAGTGACGAAGCTGGGCCTGGTTGAGCACGGCCAGCACATAGGACTGGTCCTTGCCCTGGTCAACTGCGCGATGCATGCTGACCTCGTCGCCATGTTGGCTCAGCCGCGCATAGTGGCCGGTGCACACCGCATCGAAGCCGAGCGCGATACCGCGATCCAGCACCGCGGAGAACTTGATCTTCTCGTTGCACCGCAGGCACGGGTTCGGCGTCCGGCCGGCGGCGTACTCGGCGACGAAGTCGTCGACCACGTCCGAAGCGAACCGATCGGAGAGATCCCAAACATAGAAGGGAATGCCGAGCACGTCCGCGGCCCGGCTGGCATCGTGGGAGTCCTCCTTGGAGCAGCAGCCGCGGGCACCGCTGCGAAAGGACTGCGGATTCTTGGAGAGTGCGAGATGGACACCGGTCACGTCGTGGCCGGCATCGACCGCTCGCGCGGCGGCCACCGCGGAGTCGACTCCGCCGGACCTGGCGGCCAGAACCTTCATCACAACCTCTTCAACTTGATCACTTCCCCACCGTTGGCGGGGGTCTCCAACTGGAGCACTCTACCCGAGTCGCCGCCTGATCTGATCTGCAGTCCGGTTGTTTGCACACCTACGTTACAGTCTGCAGACCCCCTCGAGAGGCTGCACAGAACGACAACGATCGGCGAAGTGGCCGGAGGAACGACCGTCAGCCGCCGACGGCGCCCGCGACCCGGGCCCGGCTGACCGCCTCCGGCAGCGCGGCCAGCAGCGCATCGACATCCGCGGCAGTGCTGGTATGGCCGAGGGAGAAGCGCAAGGCTGTCTTCGCTCCCCGATCCGTACGGCCCATCGCCGTCAGCACATGGCTGGGCTGGGACACTCCAGCAGAGCAGGCCGAGCCGGTGGAGGAGTCGATACCGGTCTGGTCGAGCAGCATCAAGATGGCGTCGGCTTCGCAGCCGTCGAAGGTGATGTTGGTGATCCCGGGCAGACTGAGGTCCGGGTCTTTGGTGCCGTTCAGGCTTGCTTCCGGTACGGCCGCCAGCACCTCGCTGATCAGCCGCTGCCGCAGCGCGCCGAGCCTGCTGGCCTCTGCTGCCTGCTGCTCGACCGCCACCTGGACGGCGGCCGCGAACCCGGCGATGGCCGCCACGTCCAGGGTTCCGGACCGGATGTCGCGCTCCTGTCCCCCGCCGTGCTGGACCGAGGTCAAGGCAAGCTCGCGCCGGGCCAGCAGCGCGCCAACTCCGTACGGGCCGCCGAGCTTGTGGGCGGTGAACGTCAGCGCATCCAGCCCACTGGCGGCGAAATCGACCGGTACGTGGCCGACGGCCTGGACTGCGTCGGAATGTGCCCGGGCACCACTGTCATGGGCCGCGGCGGCGATCTCCTCGACCGGCTGCCGGGTGCCGACCTCGTTGTTGGCCCACAGGATGGAGACCAGCGCCGTCGGCGCCCCTGCCACCAGCCGGGCCACTGTGGCGGGGTCGACCCGGCCGGTGCTATCCACCGGGGCCCACTGCACATCGGCGCACTCCGCCGCGGCCAGCCAGTCGAGCGAGTCCAGCACCGCATGATGCTCAATGGTCGAGGACACCATCCGGCGCCGGGCCGGCTTGTCCTTGCTGCGCGACCAGAAGGTGCCCTTGACGGCCAGGTTGTCCGCCTCGGTACCGCCGGAGGTGAAGATCAGCTCGCTGGGCCGGGCACCGACGCAGGCCGCGATGGCTTCCCGGGACTCCTCCACCACCCGCCGCGCCGACCGCCCCGAGCCATGCAGCGAGGACGCGTTGCCGACCCGCGACAGCTCGGCCGTCATGGCTTCGATCGCGGCCGGCACCATCGGCGTGGTCGCCGCATGATCGAGATAGACCCGCCGACCCGTCATCGGTCAGCCCTTGCGGCTGGTGACCTCGGCGGTGATAGCCGGCAGCACCGTGTGCAGGTCACCCACCACGCCGAGGTCGGCCAGCGCGAAGATCGGCGCTTCCGGATCCTTGTTGACCACCATGATGGCCTTGGAGGTCTGCATCCCGGCCCGGTGCTGGATGGCACCGGAGATGCCGGCCGCCAGATAGAGCTGCGGGGAGACGGTCTTGCCGGTCTGGCCGACCTGGTAGGCATGCGGATACCAACCGGAGTCCACCGCCGCCCGCGAAGCGCCAACTGCGGCGCCGAGGGCATCAGCGAGGCCCTCCACCGAGTCGAAGTTACCGCCAGTGCCCCGGCCACCGGACACCACAATGGCGGCCTCGGTCAGCTCGGGCCGGCCACTGGCCTGCTTGGGTTCGGAGCCGGTAATCTTGGCCTTCTTGGCGGAGTCGGAGATGGTGACCTGCACCTGCTCGAGCTCGCCTGCCGCGGCTGCTTCCGCTGGCGCGACCGAGTTGGCCTTGACCGTAATGACTGGTACGCCGTGGGTCATGCTGGACTTAACCGTCCAGTTTCCGGCAAAGACCGACTGGGTGGTGGTGACATCGCCGTCGGCGGCGGACAGGTCCACCGCATCGGTGATCAGTCCGGAGCCGAGCTTGACCGCCAGCCGGGCGGCCACCTCCTTGGCTTCCAGGGTGGAGGTGAACAACACGGCCACCGGGCTGATGTCCGCCACGATCTGGGACAATGCCTCAGCCTTCGGCGCCACCAGGAACTCCTCGATGGCTGGGTCGCCGACCGCAAGCACCTTGGCTGCGCCGTACTGTCCGAGTGCTGGGGCTGCCTTTTCGGCGCCCGCACCAAAGACGATGGCGATCGGATCGCCGAGACGACGCGCCAGGGTCAACAACTCCAGCGTGGGCTTGACTACCTGACCCTCAACATGCTCGGCAACAACAATGACCTGCGGCATAACGGAAATTCCTCGATTCGCTCGGCTATGAATTTGACGATCAGATGTACTTACCGGAGGTCAGGAACTCAACTGCGGCCTTGGCCCCCGAACCGTCCTCGTCGGTCACCACCTGGCCGGCTTCCTTGGGCGGTCGTGGCGTGGTGGTGAGGACCTTCGTCCAGGCCGCGTCCAGCCCGACGCTGGCCACGTCCAGCTCAAGGTCGGCCAACGTCCATTGCTCCACCGGCTTCTTCTTGGCCGCCAGGATCCCCTTCATGGACGGATAGCGAGCCTCCCCGGACTGGTCGGTCACGCTGACCACCGCCGGCAGCTCAGCCTCGATGGTCTGGCTGGCGACATCGCCGTCCCGCCGGATCGACACGGTGCTCTGGTTCACCGACACCGTGGCCCCGAAGGTGAGACCGGGCCAGTCCAGCCGCTCGGCCAGCATGCTCGGCAGCACCCCCATCGACCCGTCGGTCGAGGCCATCCCGCAGATCACCAGATCCGGCGCCGCCTTCCGGACAGCGGCGGCCAGGATCGCGCTGGTGGCCAGCACGTCCGAGCCGTGCACAGACTCATCGTTGATATGGATGCCGGCGGAGGCGCCCATCTGCAAAGCCCGCTTGATGGCATCAGCCGCGTCGTCGGGACCCAGCGTCAATGCGACCACCTCGACGTCGTCCAGCTCGTCGGCGATCTGCAGGGCCTGCTCGACCGCGTACTCGTCGAGCTCGGACAGCAACCCGTCAGCCGCGGCTCGGTCGACCGTCCGGTCGGCTGAGAAACTGCGCTCCCCGGTGGCGTCCGGGACATACTTAACCAGGGCGATGATCTTCATTTCTCTCGCAATCTGTGGCGTGCAGGTCTGCTGTGCTTCGGTAACTGAGACAACTCTATATTACTCACCAGTAACAATAGTCATCAGCCACCGTTGGGGTCGGTATCCCCACCAGTGGTGCGATCGGCCGGCTGGGTCTGGGCGACCTGATCCGGCTCCTCCGATGGCTGCGGGAAGGCTGGGGATCGGTCAGCTGACGCGAG
>JBBSQO010000007.1:0-14241 GCA_038244025.1 Propionibacteriales bacterium | reverse complement strand
TGGAGGTGGAACACACAACTCGGGCTGACTCATCCTCTCCCTTCGAAGCCGACCCGATCTGCGTCGAGGTGGAGTGCAACGGCCTGGTGGAGAGTGTGCATCATGCCCGAATCGCCATCACCGCCGCCGACGGCTCACTGACTGCAGGCATTGGTGCTACCGAAGCGCCGATGTACCCGCGCAGCTCCAGCAAGCCGATGCAAGCGGTCGGGATGGTGCGGGCCGGGCTGGACCTGGATGGTGAGCTGCTGGCACTGGCGGCCGCCTCGCACTCCGGTGAAGAGTTTCATCGCGACGGTGCCCGGCGGATCCTGGCCGGTTGCGGCCTGGATGCGTCCGTGCTGCAGACACCGGCCGACTATCCGATCGATGACGAGGCTCGGGACGAATGGATCCGTGCCGGCCATGGCAGGGAACCCGTCGCGATGAACTGCTCCGGCAAGCACGCCGCCATGATCCGGACCGCCGCTACCAACGGCTGGCCAATTGAGACATACCGAGCACCAGACCACCCTGTGCAGCAGGCCATTGCGGCCGCCATTGCCGACCTGGCCGGCGAACCTATTGCCGGAGAGGCCATCGATGGCTGCGGGGCGCCGTTGCTGGCCATCTCGTTGACCGGACTGGCCCGCGCCTTCGGCAGGATCGCCTCGGCCACGGAGGGGCCAGAGGCGGCGGTAGCCGCCGCGTACCGCCGGCACCCCGAGTGGGCCTCGGGCACCAGAAGGGACGAGGTGGCGCTGCATCACGCCATCCCGGGACTGGTGTGCAAGGCCGGAGCCGAGGCGGTCTATGCCGTTGGACTGGCGGACGGCCGGGGGATCGCGATCAAGATCTCCGACGGTTATGCCCGTGCCCGAGGTGTCCTGATGGCCGGCGTACTGCGGTCTTTGGGCTTCGATCATCCAACCCTGGATGAGCAGGTCAGTGCTCCGGTGCTGGGCCATGGCGAGCGCGTCGGGGAGGTCCGCCCGGCAGCCGGCATCCTTCCCCTAGGCTGATCCCTGTGAACTGGAACTCCCCGTGAACTGGAACGATTTCGATGCCGTGCTCTTTGACCTCGACGGCGTGCTGACCCCGACAGCCGAGGTCCACATGCGAGCCTGGCAACAGATGTTCAGCGATTTCCTCACGTCCTCAGGGGCGACGGAGCCGTACCGGGAGCAGGACTACTTCGACTACATCGACGGCAAGCCTCGTTATGACGGGGTACGGTCATTCCTCGACTCACGCGAGATCGAGCTTCCCGAGGGCCGCCCCGATGACCCGGAGACGGCACTCACCGTCTGCGGTCTCGGCAATCGCAAGGATGCGCTCTTTGCCGAGGTGCTGCGAACCGACGGCGTACGGCCGTACCCCGGGTCGGTCCAGCTGCTGGACTTCCTGGCTGGTCGCGGCGTCGGCATGGCCGTCGTCTCCTCTTCCCGCAATGCCCCCGACGTGCTCAAGGTTGCGGGGCTGGCGATGAGATTCGGCATCGTCGTGGACGGCGCGGTGGCGGCTGATGCCGGACTGGCAGGCAAGCCCGCGCCGGACACGTTCGAGCATGCCGCGTCGCTGCTCGGCGTGCCGAAGGAGCGGGCCGTCGTCTTCGAGGACGCCCTCTCCGGGGTCCAGGCAGGCAGGGCCGGTCACTTCGGACTGGTGGTGGGGGTCGACCGGGGAGCCGGAAAGGAACGTTTGCTCTCCTCGGGTGCCGACATTGTGGTCCGTGATCTGAACGAGCTGGTCGGCTGATGACGAACGCCACCGAGCACATCCCGCCGTTGGCAGGGGACCCGATGGATCGATATCGGTTTCCTGTTGACGAGTGGCGTCTGACCGAGGCCATCTACAGTGCAGATGATCTTGGTGCCACGGAGAGCATGTTTGCCGTCGGCAATGGATATCTCGGCATGCGAGGCAATGTTGAGGAAGGCCGGGAGACGCACACCCATGGCACCTTCATCAATGGCTTCCACGAGACCTGGCCGATCCGTCACGCGGAGGAGGCCTTCGGCTTCGCCAGGGTGGGCCAGACCATCGTCAATGTCCCCGATACCAAGGTTTTGAAGCTTTATGTCGATGATGAGCCATTGTTGCTCTCGGTCGCAGACCTGGAGGACTACAGCCGGACCCTGGACTTTGCCGACGGGGTGCTGCGGCGGGAGATGATCTGGCGGACCCCGGCCGGTAAGCGGGTCCAGATCCGATCCAGGAGGATGGTGTCGTTCGCGCAGCGACATCTGGCGGTGATGACCTTCGAGGTGACCCTGCTGGACGCCGAGGCACCGGTGGTCGTCTCATCGCTGATCCTCAATCGTCAGGATGGTAAGGACGAGTACCACGTCAGGTCCGCGGCGATGGGCGAGGGCCGTGATCCCCGTAGGGGAGGCGCTTTTGCCGAACGGGTGCTGGAGCCGCAGTCGCATTGGTTCGGTGGCCGTCGCATTGTGCTGGGATATCGGTGCGCCAACTCACAGATGACTCTGGCCGTTGGTGTTGATCACGACATTGAGACCGCTAACGACTTCGAAGAGCTGATTGACGCGGACGAGGACAGCGGCAAGATGATCTTCCGGGTGCTGGCCAGACCGGGGGTGCCGATCACCATGACGAAGACCGTCGCCTACCACACCTCGCGCGGAGTTCCGGTCCCCGAACTGGTGGACCGTTGCCGCCGCACCCTGGACCGAGCCCTGGAACAGGGCCTGGCTCAACAGTTCATTGACCAGCGAGCTTGGCTCGAGCATTACTGGGCCAACACGGATGTGGAGATTGAGAACCAGCCGGGGTTGCAGCAGGCGATCCGCTGGAACCTCTTCCAGCTGGCCCAGGCGGCTGGCCGGGCCGAACAGTCCGGCATCCCGGCCAAGGGGCTCACCGGTGCTGGCTACGGCGGGCACTACTTCTGGGACACCGAAGTCTATGTGCTGCCGTTCCTCACCTACACCTCGCCGGCGATGGCGCGCAACGCGCTGCGATTTCGATACATGATGCTGCCGGCCGCCAAGCTCCGCGCCGAGGATCTGGCCCAGCGGGGTGCGCTCTTTCCGTGGCGCACCATCAATGGCGAGGAGGCATCGGCCTACTATGCGGCCGGTACGGCACAGTTCCACATTGACGCAGACATTGCCTATGCGCTGAACAAGTACGTCGAGGCCAGCGGCGATGATGACTTCCTGCAGCGGGAAGGTGTCGACATCCTGGTGCAGACGGCCCGGCTCTGGGCCGACATGGGATTCTGGCGCGCTAATGGGGACGGGACCTTCCACATCCACGGGGTGACCGGCCCGGACGAGTATACGACGGTGGTCAACGACAACCTCTTCACCAATGTGATGGCCCGCTTCAACCTGACCAAGGCCGCCGAAGCCGTGCGTCGGCTGGAGCGGGAGTGGCCGCAGGCGTACGGACAGATGGTCCAGCGCCTGCAGCTACGTGACGGGGAGGTCGGGGAGTGGGACAAGGCGGCTGGTGCCTTGTCGATCCCGTTCGATGAGAGCCTGGGTATCCATCCACAGGATTCGCACTTCCTGGAGCGCGAAGTCTGGGACCTGCCCGCGACCCCGATCGACCGGCGGCCGTTGTTGCTGCACTACCACCCGCTGGTGATCTACCGCTTCCAGGTGCTCAAGCAGGCTGATGTGGTGCTGGCACTCTTCCTGCAGGGTGATCACTTCAGTCTGGAGCAGAAGCGGGCCGACTTTGAGTACTACGACCCGATCACCACCGGTGACTCAACGCTGTCAGCCGTGGTGCAGTCGATCATTGCCGCCGAGGTCGGCTATCACCGGCAAGCCCTGAAGTACTTCCACTCCGCGCTCTTCGTTGACCTTGTCGACCTGCATGGCAATACCGCCGATGGTGTCCATGTCGCCTCGGCCGGTGGAGTCTGGAGCTGTTTGGTGTACGGATTTGGCGGCTTCCGGGACCACCAGGGAAAGTTCACCTTCGATCCCCGGTTGCCGGCCGGTTGGGAGGCTGTCACCTTCCGGATCCGGCTGCGCGGCACCAGGCTCAAGGTCACCCTGCGTCCGTCGGCGATGGACTTCTGTGTCGAGGAAGGTGGTGCGGCCTCGGTGACGGTCCGCGGGCAGCAGGTGAAAGTCGGTGTGGACGCTTCCGTCTCGGTGCCGCTCGATGGCCAGGGCCCGCGCATCGATCGGGAGATCAGCTTGTCGCCATTGATTGGCGGCCGGCGCGCCGACGGTTCGCTGATCACCGCCAGCGTGCCCCGGTCGGCTGACTGAAGTTGTAGGGTCCTCCCGTCCAGCTCAGGCCTCAGGGCTTCAGTTGTCAGGATCGCCTTCGATGGCTGTCGGTTCCTTCAGGTAGGTCTTCTTGCCATAGAAGGCGCGGTTGATGAGCCAGGTGATGGCCCACAATACGACGCCGATGGCCAGCAGAACCCCGGCAATGACGTACTGCTGGGTATCCCGACCGGTCCATGGGCCGACAAGGTAGGCGCAGGTGAGCGCGCCGAGGATGGGCAGGATGGTCGGGGCGACGAAGTGCTTGTAGTCCTTGGTGTCCTTGCGCAGCACCAGGCAGGCGATATTAACGACGGTGAAGACAGCCAGCAACAACAACGCGGTGGTGCCCCCTAGTTCCGAAACCTTGCCAACGAAGAAGATCAAACCGGCGGCGAGCGCTGTGGTGAACAGAATCGCCACCCACGGGGTCCGGCGACCGGGCAGCACCCTGCCAAGGACCGGGGGCAGGACAAGCTGGTTGGCCATGCCGTACAGCAGCCTGCTGGCCATCAGCATGTTGATCAAGGCCGAGTTGGCTACGGCGAACATGCTGATCAACGGGAAGATCTGGTCCAGCGGCAGGCTGGGTGCTCCGGCGCTGACCACTTTCAAGAGCGGAGCGGCGCCCTCACTCAGCTCACCCACTGGCACCAGGGCGACGGCCGAGAGGGATACCAGGACGTAGATCAGCCCAGTGATTCCCAGACCGGTGAGCATAATCTTCGGGAAGATCTTCTCCGGGTTCTTGGTCTCCTCGGCCATGTTCACCGAGTCCTCGAAGCCGACCATGGCAAAGAAGGCCAACGAAGTTCCGGCAGTGACGGCTACGAAGATGTTCTTGTCATCCGATGTATCGAACATCACCACCCGGGAGAAGTCTGCCTTGCCCTCGGTTACCGCATAAAGTCCGACCAGAATGACCATCAGCAGACCGCTGAGCTCGATACACGTGAGCACAACATTTGCGTAGACGCCCTCGGCGACACCACGCAGGTTGACCAGAGCCACCAAGAGCATGAAGGCCAGGGCGAAGATGGTGATGGTTCCGTCGGACGCCTCGATCATCTCCATCCCGAGCCAGCCGCGGCCCACGTTGATCATGGCCTCGAAGTTCGCCGCGAAGGCCCGGGCCGCTGTCGACGCGGAGGTAATCCCCGAACACATCACTGTGAAACAGACGAGGAATGTGAAGAAGTGCACTCCGAATGCCTTGTGCACATAGAGGGCTGCACCGGCGGCCTGAGGATACTTGGTGACGAGTTCGAGATAGGAGCAGGCGGTGATCGTCGCGACTACGAAAGCTACCAGAAACGGCAGCCAGACTGCTCCGCCGACTTCATTGGCGACCTTGCCGGTGACGGCATAGATCCCGGTACCGAGGATGTCGCCGACAATGAACAGGAGGAGCAGTTTCGGCCCCATCACCCGCTTGAGCTCAGTGCCTTCCCCGTCGGCATTGACGACTTCTTGTGTTCCCGCTTCCGCCATGACCGTTCGCTCCTGTTCGTGGGCCACCGACCTTGACTGCGCTATGGCGATCCAGCTGGCGATCCAGCTGGTGATGGTGCGGAGCCCAGTGGGGCTACACTCTGTCCCACTTGGACGCCACACACAAGGGCTGGACGCAGCACCCACGGGGCAATGCGGCAACGGCCGCCGAGTTGCGTCCGCCAAAATGCTGTCAGCTACTCGTGCTAGCTAGAGTTTGCATTTGCTTGCAGCAGCAAGCATAATGGAATTATGGCGAAGATCAGAGGTCCACAGCTCAAGCCGCCGGCCCTGGGTGAGCAGCTCAGTTCGGTCGGAGAGTTCATTGCGTCTCAGCGTCGCGTCGCCGAGTTGTCCCTGCGCCAGCTGGCCGAGCAGACCGGGGTCTCCAACCCTTACCTGAGCCAGATTGAGCGTGGGTTGCGCCGGCCGTCGGCGGAGGTGCTGCAGCAGTTGGCCAAGGCACTGCGGGTCTCCGCCGAGACGCTGTACGTACGAGCCGGGATCCTCGATCCTCTTGATCACCCGACCACGACAGTGGAGAAGGCCGTGCTCGCGGACTCGGCCATCAATGAACGGCAGAAACAGGTCCTGGTTGAGGTGTACACCTCTTTCGTCGGGCAGAACACGGCCGGCGGTGCCGAGCAGCCCGAGTCACTCAGCGACCCGGTGGAAAACCTCGTTGCGGCGCCGCGGAAACAGCCGGCCGCCCGCAAACGGTCTGCAGCCAGTTCCGGCAGACCGAAGAAGACCACGGCGGCACCACCAAAGAAGGCTGCCGCCAGTAAGGCCGCCCAGTAAACCCACACCATGCACCAAGCCCACACCATGCACCAAGCTCACAACATGCACACCAGGCACCCCACCCCAATAAAGGAATGATTCCGATGGCTACGAAGCCCACCAACAAGCAGACCCCGACTCAGGCCCGCAGGACTGCCCATTCGTCCGATCTGGCCCCCTTCTACGCGATCGCCGGACTGACCGACGTTGTCGTCACCGGTCTACGTGAGCGTGTTGTCGCCGGCCAGGCTGCCGCGGCCGCCCAGCAGGCGGCCCTGGAGCGGCAGGTTCGCAACTTGCCGGAGTTCGTCAAAACACTCCCGACCCAGCTCAGGGATCAGGCAGAGACGCTGATCAGCGATGTCACCACCACCTACGAAGACCTGGCCGGTCGCGGTATCCGCGCTGTCGAGCAGGTGCGCCACCAGGCCAGGGACGTCGCCAACACCGTCTCCGACCAGGCCGACGATGTCACGACGGTAGTCGCCGACACCGTTGAGCCCACCATCGAGGGCTTCGAGGAGACGGTGACCACCGCACGGAAGGTCGCCACCAGCGAAACCCCCAAGCGGGCCGCTGCCGGCCGCAAGTCCGCGACCACCCGCGAGACCGCCACCAAGAGGGCTCCAGCGGCCAAGAAGTCCCCGGCGAAGAAGGCTTCGGCCAAGGAAGAAGGCTTCGGCCAAGAAGGCATCGTCCGCTGACTGACAGCTGCCAGTCCTGACTGCTGGGTCTTCCCAGCCAAGCAACTGAGGTGGGGGTTTCCCACCCGCTGGGTACGGCAACTTACGTCAGGGCGCTACGTACGCCTGTTCAGGCTCTTACCCAGGTAACTCGAGTTAGACCATACCCGCCACATTGGCCGCCGACTTGCTCATAACAGTGTCCCCAGCAGTACCGGCCGACCCGTCACAAAAGTCTCTATGACACGCCGTGACTGAAAGACTTTAGTGACGGGTCGACGAAGAACTAGCTGTCTTGGCACGGGAGCGAGTGCGGGACCGTTCATTTGTCGACAGGACAACCTTCCGGATCCGGACGTTGTCGGGGGTGACCTCGATGCATTCGTCGCCCCGGCAGAATTCCAGGGCTTGCTCCATGCTCATCAACCTCGGCGGGATCAGCCGCTCCAGCTCGTCGCCGGTTGAGGACCGCACGTTGGTGAGCTTCTTTTCCTTGGTGGGGTTGACATCCATGTCGTCGGCGCGGCTGTTCTCGCCGACGATCATGCCCTCATAAACCGCCGTGCCCGGGCCGGCAAACATGGTGCCGCGTTCCTGCAGGTTGAACAGCGCGTACGCGGTTACCACACCGGTACGGTCGGCGACCAGAGAGCCGGTCGGCCGGGTACGGAGCTCACCGGCCCACGGCTCGTACGCCTCGAAGACGTGGTGCATCATGCCGGTGCCCCTGGTTTCGGTTAGGAACTCGGTCCGGAAGCCGATCAGGCCCCGGGCCGGGACGAGGTACTCGACCCGTACCCAGCCGGTGCCGTGGTTGACCATCTGTTCGAGCCGTCCCCGGCGCAGACCCATCAGCTGGGTGACGACACCGACATAGTCCTCGGGAATATCAATGGTCAGCCGCTCGACTGGCTCGTGCACCTTGCCGTTGATCTCCCGAGTGACCACCTGGGGCTTGCCGACGGTCAGCTCGAAGCTTTCCCGGCGCATCATCTCGACCAGGATGGCCAGCTGAAGCTCACCTCGACCTTGGACCTCCCAGGTGTCGGGGCGCTCGGTCGGGTTGACCCGGATCGACACGTTGCCCACCAGCTCGGCATCGAGCCGGGCCTTGACCAGCCGTGCCGTCAGGTTCTTGCCCGACTTCCCGGCCAGCGGGGAGGTGTTGATCCCGATCGTCATCGAGATGCTTGGCTCGTCGACGGTGATCAACGGCAGCGGCTTGGGGTTTTCCGGATCGGACAGGGTCTCCCCGATCGTGATGTCCGGGATACCTGCAATCGCGACGATGTCGCCCGGCCCGGCCAACTCCGCCGGCTCCCGGTCGAGAGCCTTGGTAATCAGCATTTCCGACAGCTTGATGTTCTTCACGGTGCCGTCGGCCTTGCACCAGGCGACCACCTGGTTGCGCCGCAGCTCGCCCGCTTCCACCCGACACAGTGCCAACCGGCCGAGGTAGGGGGAGGCATCGAGATTGGTCACATGGGCCTGCAGGGTGGCGCCTTCGGTGTATTCGGGTGCCGGAATCCGTTCCAGGATGGTGGCAAAGAGCGGTCCGAGGTTCTCGGCGTTTGGCATCTCGCCATTGGCTGGCTCGTCCATCGAGGCACGGCCGGCCTTGGCCGAGGCGTAGACGACCGGGAAGTTGAGTACGTCCACATCCTCATCCTCGAGCAGGTCCATAAACAGCTCATAGGTCTCTTCGACCACCTCGGTGATCCGGGCGTCGGGACGGTCCACCTTGTTGACGACGACAATGATCGGCAACTTCTTGGCCAGCGCCTTGCGGAGCACGAACCTGGTCTGGGGCAGCGGGCCCTCGGAGGCGTCCACCAGCAACAAGACGCCGTCCACCATCTCTAGCCCGCGCTCGACCTCGCCACCGAAGTCGGCGTGACCGGGGGTGTCGATGATGTTGATGGTGATGTCATCACCATTCGGGGCATGGTGCAGGACCGCGGTGTTCTTGGCCAGGATGGTGATGCCCTTTTCCCGTTCCAGGTCCATCGAGTCCATCACCCGCTTGTTCACATCCTGGTTTGCGCGGAAGGCCCCCGACTGCCACAGCATCGCGTCCACCAGGGTGGTTTTGCCGTGATCGACGTGGGCGACAATCGCGACGTTGCGCAGGTCAGTGCGAATGGGCATGCGGGATAACTCCGAACCTCCAGGGGACTGCTGCGATCGCGCAGCGACGAGCGAGTCTATCGGTCGGGGTGCTGTGAGCCGAAATGGAGCGATCTGCCTCTGCCGCGATCCGTTTTGGTTATTCAACGACCTGAGCGGTCGATGAACAACCAAAACGTGAAGTCATGCCGGGTAGTCTCCAGGCGTGCCTATCAAGGAATCCTTCCGGCGTCTCATCGGACGCCCGGGGACGGTCGACCAACGTCGCCACCAGCGGCTGGTGCAGGCTGCCGGGCAGTTGGAGCCTGCCCTGCAGAAGCTGACCGATGAGGAGCTGCACGGCGCGTGCGATGCGCTCAGGGAGGGCTCCGGTCCATCTGGTTTTGGTAACGCGGAGCTGGCGGAGGTGTGTGCGCTGGGCCGGGAGGCGGCGCGCCGGACACTGGGCGAGCGCCCCTTCGATGTCCAGCTGCTGGGGACCGGGGGGCTGCTGTCCGGCTCGGTGGTGGAGATGGCTACTGGCGAGGGCAAGACTCTGTCCGGCGCGTTGGCGGCGGCCGGATTCGCTCTCCAGGGCCGCCACGTCCAGCTGCTCACCGTCAATGACTATCTAGCTGCTCGGGATGCCAACTGGATGCAGCCACTGCTGGCCTTGATGGGTGTCTCGGTGGGCTGGGTCACCCAGCACTCGAGTCGGCAGCAGCGACGGGAGGCGTACGCAGGCTCCGTCTGTTATGTCTCGGTCAATGAGGTCGGGTTCGACGTGCTCCGGGACCGGCTCTGCACCGATGCCGCCGAGCTGGTCCTCGGTGAACCGGATGTCGTGATCATCGACGAGGCAGACGCGGTGCTCATCGATGAGGCCCGGGTGCCGCTCGTGCTCGCCGCGGGGGAAGGAGTCGGGGACGACATCGGGGCAGCCGCAGGTGTGGTGGCCGAGCTGTCTGCCGCCGACTACGACGCCGATCCCGGTGGAGCTGCGGTCAATCTCACCGATGCCGGCATCGAGCACGCCGAGAATCTGCTCGGCGTCGACAACTTGTATGCGGTCGGTCAGGGGGATCTGCTGACTCAGCTGAACGTCGCGCTGTACGCGCAGGTCCTGCTGCAGCGTGACGTGGACTACCTGGTGCTGGATGGCCAGGTCCGGCTGGTGGACGACAACCGGGGCCGGGTGGCGGACCGGCAACGTTGGCCCGACGGGTTGCAGGCAGCGGTGGAGGAGAAGGAAGGACTGAAGCTCAGCGAACGGGGTCAGATCCTCGACTCAATCCTGGTCCAGAAGCTGATCGAGGGCTACCGCACCATCTGCGGCATGACCGGCACCGCTGTTGTGGTCTCCGAACAGCTGCGCGAGTTCTACCAGCTGGAGGCCGGAGCAGTGCCGACCAACCTGCCGTGCATCCGATCCGACGAGCCGGACCGGATGTACGCCACCACCGAAGCCAAGGAGCAGGCGATCGTCGACCTGGTTGCCGAGGCGCACCACACCGGGCGGCCGGTCCTGCTCGGCACCCAGGACATTGCCGAGTCCGAACGGCTGGCTGCGCTGCTCCGCGCCCGTGACATCAAGCCCGCGGTACTCAACGCCAAGAACGACTCCCGCGAGGCAGCCATTGTTGCCGAGGCGGGCGCGTACGCGGCCGTGACGGTGTCCACCCAGATGGCCGGACGCGGGACCGACATCCGCCTCGGCGGTGCGGACGAGGCTGGCCATGACCGGGTGGTAGGGCTGAGCGGCCTACTGGTTATCGGCACCAGCCGCTACCACACCAGCCGACTGGATGATCAGCTGCGCGGCCGGGCCGGGCGGCAGGGCGATCCGGGCGGCTCGGTGATCTTCGTCAGCCTGGAGGACCCGCTGATCACCCGGTACGCCCCCGACGTGCCGGACGAGACACCCGCCGAGGACGGCCAGCTGGACAGCGTTGCGGTTCGGCGCCATATCGATCATGCTCAGCGAGTAGCAGAGGCGGCCTGGATGTCCACCCATCGCACCACCTGGCGCTACCATCAGCAGATTCAGGCCCAACGAGACGAGGTGCTGGGCTATCGGCACCAGGTGCTGCATGCCGACCGGGCGGCACTGGAACTGAGCGAGAGCTGTCCGCAACGGTGGGCCGACCTGGCAGAGTCCGTACCCGGACCCCAGCTGGCCGAGGCCGCCCGGCTGATCGTCCTCTACCAGCTGGATCAGCTGTGGGCCGAGCAGCTAGCCTTCACCGCCGAGCTCCGCGAGGGGATTCATCTCCGCGTGCTGGGGCGCCAGGATCCGCTCCAGGCCTTCCACCGCGAAGCAGCCAACGCCTTCCGGGGCTTTGCGGCCCGAGTCCGCAGCCGGGCGGCCGAGGCGTTCGAGGGCGCCACCATCACCAGCGAAGGTCTGGACGTCGGGGCCTCCGGGGTCAAGCGCCCCAGCTCGACCTGGACCTACCTGGTGAACGACAACCCGTTCGGCAGTGCCGGGGATCATGTCCTCAGATCCCTCGGCAACCTCATCCGAGGGGGTCGCTAGCAGGCGCAACCCGAGAATCTGCGACCAGTTTCTGGTGCCGCCGCCCCTCGTCGCGCTCAGCGGCTCACCCCCCGCCGATCTGGGGTGAATTTTTCGGGTTCAGCTTGCCAGCGAACCCGGGCAAAGCGTCCGTTCGCCCCGCAGCGCTCGGCGACGACCCTGATCGGCTCGGCCAGGACGGGCCCGTCGGTGACAAAGGTGTGAAACTCGCCGTTTTCCCCGCACGGGTCAACCCCCGCCGGTAGATCACCGAAAAAATCCCGATCGAACCGGCGACCAGCAAAGCTGGCGTCCAACTGCTCGGTGTCGACGGCACAGACAACAGCCGACCATCCATCGGCGATGAACTGGTGGGCCAGGGCAGTCGTATCGGTGCCCCAGAGCGGAAACTCGGCTCCCAACCCGGTGTCGGCGAGGCGGCCGGTCCGCCAGACCCGGAGGTCCTCCAAGAAGAGGTCACCAAAGGCGACCGCAGTCAAATTCTGCATCCCGGGGCCCGTCAAGGCGGCCGCCATCTGCTGGTCGTACACCTCATTGGGACATGGATCGGGAAGTTCCACCCGGACCACCGGCAGGCCCGCCGACCGGGCCTGCAGCTCAAGCAGGTCACCGGGAACGCCATGATGGCTCACCATCCCACCGGGCACGCCGACGGTGGTCAGCAAACCGATCGGCTCGACGCCACGGCTCCTCAGCGTCTGCAGTGCCAGGGCACTGTCCTTGCCGCCGCTCCATGACAAGAGCAGGTCGCCTCCAGTCTCCATTACTCGACCCTAGCCGCGCGTTGGCAGTCGACGGAGCGGATGTTCAGAACGTTCGGTGCGCGGATCCGTCAGCGGCGGCACGTACGGTGAACACCATGATAGAAACCGAGCTGGTCACCAGTGCGAAACTGCGGACTGAGGCCGAAGGTATCTTGACCGCGTTGGTCGGGTCACCAGCAGCACGTCTGCGCGACGACCAGTGGACGGCCATCGAGGCCCTCGTGGTGGATCGTCGCCGAGCCTTGGTCGTCCAGCGGACCGGCTGGGGCAAGTCGGCTGTCTACTTCGTCGCTACCGCCCTGCTGCGGTCCCGGGGCGCCGGCCCGACGGTGATCATCTCACCGCTACTGGCCCTGATGCGGAACCAGATTGCTGCCGCGGAACGCTCCGGTATCCACGCCCAGACCATCAACTCAACCAACTCTGATGACTGGCAGCAGTCCTATGCCGCGGTACGGCGAGGTGCGGTTGATGTCCTGCTGGTCTCACCCGAACGGCTGAACAATCCGGATTTTCGCGACCATGTGCTGCCCGATCTGGCAGCCTCAGCCGGGCTGCTGGTGGTGGATGAGGCACACTGCATCTCCGACTGGGGACACGACTTCCGGCCGGACTATCGGCGGTTGCGCACCCTGGTGGCCGATCTGCCCGACGGGATTCCGGTGCTGGCTACCACCGCGACGGCCAACCGGCGGGTGACCGCCGATGTGGCTGAGCAGCTGTCGATCTCGGGAACTACAACGCTGGACAACGTGTTGGTGTTGCGCGGCAGTCTGGACCGGGAGTCCCTGCATCTAGGGGTGGTGACGATCAGCAAGCAGGAGGAACGCCTTGCCTGGCTGGGTGACTACCTCGACAGCTTTGCCGGGTCCGGCATCATCTACTGCCTGACCGTGGCGGCGACCGCGGATGTTGCGGACTATCTCCGCGAGCGTGGGCACCAAGTCCGAGCCTACTCGGGCCAGACCCAGCCGGAGGAGCGACTGGCCGCCGAGGATGACTTGATCAACAACCGGGTCAAGGCCCTGGTCGCCACCTCCGCACTCGGGATGGGATTCGACAAGCCGGACCTTGGGTTCGTGGTCCACCTCGGCGCACCGCCAAGCCCGATCACCTACTATCAGCAAGTGGGCCGCGCCGGCCGCGGGGTGGACCGGGCCGATGTTATCCTGCTGCCGGGCGCGGAGGACCGCGACGTCTGGGCCTACTTCGCCTCCTTGTCATTTCCCGACCACTACCTGGTGCGCCAGACGCTGGAGATCCTGGACACCGAAGGTGTGCTGTCCACGCCGGCCCTGGAGGCCCGGGTGCCACTGAAGCGCAACCGGCTGGAGATGATGCTCAAGGTGCTCGATGTGGATGGTGCGGTGCAGCGGGTCAAGGGCGGCTGGCAGGCGACCGGAGAGCCCTGGAACTATGACGCCGAACGCTACCAGCGAGTCGATGAGGCCCGCCGACGGGAGCAGCAGCTGATGATCGACTACGAGACGACCACGGGCTGTCGGCTGGAGTTCCTTCGGGCGGCACTGGACGATCCCGCCGCCGAACCGTGTGGTCGCTGCGACAACTGCGGTGGGCTGACCTTGCCGAGCACGGTGTCCGAGCAGGGCCGCCAGCTGGCGGCACAATGGCTGGACCGGCCAGGT
>JBBSQO010000006.1:0-14466 GCA_038244025.1 Propionibacteriales bacterium | reverse complement strand
TAGCGGCGGTGGACGCCCTGGGGGCGGCGGACCAGCGCCGCCGCGGCGCCATCGCCGAGTTCGAGTCGTTGCGTGGGGAGCAGAAGGGGCTCGGCAAGCAGGTGGCCCGGGCCAGCGGTGAGGAGAAGGCAACGCTGCTGAGCAGGACCAGGCAGCTGTCGGCGGCCGTGAAGGAGGCGGAGGCCCGCACCCAGCAGACCGGCGCGGACTACGACCGGCAGCTGCGTGCCCTGCCCAACCTGGTGGCCGATGGCGTACCGGTCGGCGGGGAGGATGACTTCACCGTGCTTGAGACTCATGGCACCCCGCGGGATTTCGCCGCCGAAGGCTTCGAGCCGCGCGACCACCTGGGGCTGGGCCAGCTGCTCGGCGCGATTGACGTCGAGCGGGGGGTCAAGGTATCCGGCTCGCGCTTCTACTACCTGACCGGGCAGGGAGCCGAGCTGGAGCTGGCGCTGACCAACTTCGCGATGGCGTCGGCCATCCGAAACGGCTTCACCCCGATCATCCCGCCGGCCCTGGTCAAGCCGGAGGCGATGGAGGGGACCGGGTTCCTCGGTCAGGCGGCTCAGGATGTCTACCACCTGCCCGACGACGACCTGTACCTGGTGGGTACCGCCGAGGTGCCGCTGGCGGCCTACCACTCCGAGGAGATCCTGGATGAGGCCGCATTGCCGCTCCGCTATGCCGGCTACAGCCCGAGCTATCGCCGCGAGGCCGGCTCGTACGGCAAGGACACCCGGGGGATCTTTCGGGTGCACTGGTTCGACAAGGTCGAGATGTTCGTCTACTGCGCCCCCGACGACGCCGAAGCCGAGCACCAGCGGCTGCTGGGCTGGGAGAAGGAGTTCCTTACCGCACTCGAGCTGCCCTTCCAGGTGCTCGACGTCGCCAGTGGGGATCTCGGCCTGAGCGCGGCCCGCAAGTACGACTGCTACTCCTGGCTGCCGACCCAGCATCGCTACCGGGAGGTCACCTCGACCTCGAACTGCACCGACTTCCAGGCCCGCCGACTCAACATCCGGGCCCGTTTCCCGGCCGGAACCGCTCCGGTGGCGACCCTGAACGGCACCCTGTGCGCGATGACCCGGACGATTCTGATGCTGCTGGAGAACCACCAGCAGGCCGATGGCTCGGTACGGGTTCCGGCGGCGCTGCGTCCCTATCTCGGTGGGCGCGAAGCGCTGACCCCGGTCAGGTAGGACCGGTGATGGCTCGTCGCAGGCCAGTCCCTGGTACCAATCCAGGCCCGCATACCCGTCCACCCGGGGGCTGGCGACCGGGACTGGTCGCCCTCGACATCGATGGCACCGTGGTTGACTATGCCGGGCGCCTGCCAGCGGCCGTCCGCGATGCGGTGCAGCGGGTGCTGGCCGCCGGCACCCAGGTGGTGCTGGCCACCGGGCGCTCCTGGCACAGCACCAGCCCGATCTTCGACCAGCTGGGACTGCCGCCCGGACCGGCGGTGTCCTCCAACGGGGCGGTGACGGTGACCTATCCGCCGCTGGAGCTTACCCGGGCGGTGACCTTCGATCCCTCGGATGTGATCAGCAAGGTCGCCGAGTTCGCTCCCGATGCGCTGATCGCTGTCGAGGAGGTGGGCAGCGGCTACCGGATGTCCGGGCACTTCCCTGAGGGTGACCTGACCGGGAAGATGGTGGTGGAGTCCATCGAGTCGCTGAAGTCCACGCCGGTCACCCGGATCATCGTCCGGGACCCGCAGAGCTCGGCGGCGGAGTTCCTGCAGCTGGCCGGACAGCTCGGCCTGCACGGCGTCACCTACTTCATCGGCTACAGCGCCTGGCTGGACATTGCCCCGGAGGGGACCAACAAGGCCACAGCGCTCGCTGACATCGCCGCTCAGCTGGACGTCGATCCGACCGAGGTGCTGGCCCTGGGCGATGGCCGCAACGACATCGAGATGCTGTCCTGGGCCGGCCGGGGGGTGGCGCTCGGCGACGCGCCGGCGGAAGTCCAGCAGGTTGCCGACCACGTCACCGGGCTCTTCGACGACGGCGGCACGGTCGAGGAGCTGTCCCGCTGGTTCAGCTGATCAGGCTGCCTGGTCCGTCTTCGCCGGTTTGGCGGTGACCACCTCGGCGTAGGCTGCCAGCACCCGCCGGGCGGAGGGGAGCTCGGTGCGAATCGCGCTGACACCTCCGCCGGCTCGTGCCTTGCGCAGGTGTCGCTTCACGGTAGAGAGTGAGCAGCCCATCCGCTGGGCCAGCGCTTCCAGGCTCTCGGTCGGGTTGGCGTTGCGTAGCCGTACGACCTCGTCATGATCGACTTGGCGATGCGGGACGGTGACGCCGGCCAGGGTATCGAAATCTTCCGGCTGCACCGTGACGCCGAGCCGCTCACGGATTGCCAGTCGCTGCCTTGCGGTGGTGCCCGCGACATAGCCGGCCACGTCATGCAATGTGACGGCACTGAGGAGGCACTGCTTCATCAACGGGCAGGCCTGGCAGATGCCCTGCGCCCTGCGGGCCAGCCTGCGGTACTGGCGCCGTTCGTCGGCTGGGAAGCTCGAGTTCGGCGGCTCCTCCATCAGCGGATGCAGGAACAGTGCGGCAAACTCCACGCAACCGGTCTGGACCTGGCTGAAAGTGCTTGTTTCATGCATCTGCGGGTTTCCCCCTAAGGCTGTACGTCGATTGACGGAACCCGGCTACGACGGCACCGGGTGATGATCGGTTCCGCTGGGGTTGGCGTAGAGTCCGCTCAGCTACAAGTACATCCCGGGGGAGCCCTGACCGCCCTGGACGGGGCCTTCGTTGCCCATCGGACCCGGCATGGCGCCCGGCGGCAGCGCGCGACGCATCTGCTCCAGCTGGGACCTGGCCGCCATCTGCTGGGCAAACAGGGCGGTCTGAATGCCATGGAAGAGTCCCTCCAGCCAGCCGACCAGCTGGGCCTGGGCAATCCGCAGCTCGGCATCGCTCGGGGTCGCCTCCTCGGTGAACGGAAAGGCGATCCGCTCCAGCTCCTGGACCAGCTCGGGAGCGAGTCCCTCCTTGAGCTCGGCAATCGAGGCCGAGTGGATGTCGCGCAGCCGCTGCCGGCTGGCCTCATCGAGCGGCGCGGACTTCACCTCGTCCAGCAGCTGGCGGATCATGTTGCCGATCCGCATCACCTTGGCCGGCTGCTCCACCATCTCGGTGACCGACGGGGCACGCTCGTCGGCGTCCTCCACAATCCCTTCCTCGCCTTGGTCTTCGTCAGCTTCGGTGCCCTCTTCAGCCTGGGCGCCTGCGCCTGCTGCGCCTGCGTCGGCCGGGCCGTTGGGAGCTGCCGTTCGGCTCGGGTCTGCCGGAGCACTTTCGACTGCCATCGCGTTTGGCCCCACCACGTAGACGCGGCCATCCTCGGTCTGGCCGGCCACCACCGGCATGGACGTGTTGTCTGTGGTGTTGTCGTTCTCGGCCGAAGTCATGGTCTCGATAGTAGTCGGCCAACCGGCCACGTCCGGTCAGCGGGAATCAGCAGGCACAATAACCAGATGCCAACTCGGCGGCCGCCGCCGTAGGCTGGGCGGGCTATGCATGACTTCCCGCCCGCCGTACCGGACTTTTCGCCCGGGGCAGCTACCGAACCCGACACCCGATCCCCGACACGGCTGCTGATCTGGCTGATCCGCCGCCAGCTCGATGTGCTGGCCACCGCCGCCGGGGTGGGCGTCTTATGGTCACTGCCCGGTGCGGTCGGACCATTTCTGGTCGGCCGGACCATTGACGAGGGGATCATCGGCCACTCGGCCTCGGATGTGGCGCTGTGGTCGTCGCTACTGTTGGTGGTGATCATCATCGGCAGCATCTTCGGTGCCGTGATGCACACCTTCGCCGTCCGCAGCTGGCTGATCACGCTCTACGGCACCACCAAGTTGGTGACCCGCAAGACGACCCAGATGGGCCACGTGCTGCCGCGCCGGACGCCGACCGGGGAGGTGCTCAGTGTCTCCTCTGGTGACTCCGACCAGTTCGGCGCGCTGATGGATGTGATTGCCCGGAGTGCTGCGGCACTGGTCGCCTATCTGATCGTGGCCGGCATCGTGCTCGGCACCTCAGTCAAGCTCGGCGTGTTGGTGCTGGTGGCCGCGCCGGTGCTGGTAATGATCGCCGTCCCACTGCTGAAACCCTTGCAACGCAGGCAAACGGTGGAACGATCACGGCAGTCCGACCTAACCTCGATGGCCACCGACATTGTGGCCGGGCTGCGGATCCTACGCGGGATCGGCGGGGAGAACACCTTTGGCCGCAACTATGCCGAGCAGTCCCAGAAGGTACGCCGGGCCGGGGTGTCGGCCGGCACCTGGCAGGCAGCGGTGGAGGCGACCGGAGTCTTGTTCTCTGGCCTGTTCCTGGTGGCTCTTACCTGGTTGGGTGCGAAGGAGGTGCTGGCCGGTCAGATCAAGATCGGACAGCTGATCAGCTTCTTCGGCTACGCCTTGTTCATGGTGTCGCCGATGCAGACCTTCTTCGAGCTGGTGCAGAAGTGGGTTCGCGGGCTGGTGTCGGCCCACAAGGCGATCGCGATTCTGGAACAGCAACCGCCATGGACCGAGCCCGCGGATCCCCGGCCGTTGCCGAGTGGTGCAGAGATCCGGGACGAGGCCACCGGCTTCATCGCCCCGGCCGGCCAGTTCACCATTGTGGTCTGCGCCGTTCCAGACGAGTCGGCCGCGCTGGCGGACCGGCTCGGTCGCTACCTGCCGAGTGAGACCCAGCCGGTCTCGGCTGAGCTGGAGGAGGGGGTGAAGGGCCGTACGGCACGGAGGGCACGAGCGGAACGGCGAGCCGAGCTGGACCGGATCGCCGCCCTCGACGAGGTGCGGGCCAGGGCCCGCTGGGGTGTCAGCATCGGCGGGGTCGACCTGTCCGAGGCATCCCTGGCCGAGGTGCGCCGCAGGGTGCTGGTCAGCGACACCGCCAGCGTCGTCTTCTCCGGCACCCTGCAGACGGCGGTCGACCCGCATGCCCGGCTGACCCGCGAACAGGCCGAGCTGGCACTGCACACGGCCAGTGCCGAGGACGTGTACGAGGCGTTGCCGGGTGGCTGGCAGGGGGTCATCGACGAGCGCGGCCGCGGCTTGTCCGGCGGCCAGCGCCAGCGGCTGGTGCTGGCCCGGGTGCTGGCGGCCGACCCCGAGATCCTGGTCCTGGTCGAGCCCACCTCGGCCGTGGACGCGCACACCGAGGCGTTGATCGCCGAACGGCTGGCCGCCCGGCGGCGCGGTCGTACCACGATTGCCATGTCGGTCTCGCCGCTGCTGCTGCATCATGCTGACCATGTCGTGCTGATGGCCGACGGTGGCGTGGTCGCCGAGGGGACCCATCAGGGCCTGCTCACCTCGAGCGCTGCCTATCGCCGGGTGGTTGTGCGAGCGATGGAGGAAGCCCATGCCTGAGAGCTCCGCGCCCGTCGTGGAGCTGGACGACTCGGCATCCACCTGGCACACCGACAACCGTCCGGCGCCGCGCGTTCCGGGCAGCCTGCGGCCGCCGGTGCAGGCCGGCCTGCGGGAGCGGTTGATCGCCTGGCGCCGACGCCACCTACTGCGGGAGAAACGGGCGGCTACGTTCTACCGCTCCTCCCGCAATCCCGACCGGGGGCTGCCGGTTGCCGACAACCAGGCGGTGAGGGGGTTCATCACCGGGATGCTGACGAGCCGCAGATCGATGCTGGTCGGGCTGCTGGTGCTCAACGGGCTGGCCGCGGTCGCCGGGCTGGTGGTGCCGCGGATCCTTGGCATGCTGGTCGATGCGGCGGGAGCCGGTGGATCGCTGGCGGCCAAGCTGAACGGTCTCGCGCTGGCGGTCGCCGGAGTGGTGGTGGCCCAGGCAGCCTTCAGCTTCCTGGCCCGCTGGATCTCCTCGGTCTTCGGCCAGGACCTGCTGGCCACGGCTCGGGAGTACATCGTCCGGACGGTGCTGAACCTGCCGCTCGGTCGGGTCGAGAGTGCCAGCAGCGGGGATCTGGTGACCCGGGACACCAGAGACGTTGGCACCATGAGCGACTCGGTGCGGTTCGGGCTACCCGAGGCCATCATTGCCGGCGTCACCACGGTGCTGACGGTAGTGGCAATGATCATCAACTCAGCATTGCTGGCGCTATGTTTCCTGGTGTCGTTACCGGCGCTGGTCTGGGCCACCAGGCGCTACCTGAAGCGGGCGCCGGCCGGCTACATCACCGAGGGTGGCACCTATTCGGCGATCAACACGTCGCTGACCGAGACGGTGGAGGGCGCCCGTACGGTCGAGGCGCTCGGCCTGCAGGACCAGCGCAAGGCGCTCGGTGATGAGGACATCGAGGTCTCCGCCCAGGCCGAGCGGTACACCATGTCGCTGCGCAACCTGCTGTTCATCGTGATCGACTTCTGTTTCAACGCCCCGTTGTTGTGGACGATCCTGCTCGGCGCTGTTGCCTACACCCAGGAGTGGGCCACCCTGGGCCAGATCACCGCCGCCACCTTGTACATCCAGGCCGTGATCGAACCGCTGGACCGGCTGATCTCCAACATTGACCGGCTGCAGGTCGGGATCGCCTCCACCACCCGGCTGCTCGGCATCGCCTCGGTGCCGCCGGACCGGACTGCCTCCGACGTACGACCAACCGGGGTTGACCTTGACGGCCGGGATCTGCGGTTCGCCTACCGGGAAGGCCACGATGTCCTGCACGGCATCGACCTCGAGCTCCAACCGGGAGAACGCCTGGCCATTGTCGGTCCCAGCGGGTCAGGGAAGTCGACGCTTGGCCGGCTGCTGGCCGGCATCAATGGACCGCGGACCGGCACGGTTCGGGTGGGTGGGGCCGAGCTGGTGGAGCTGCCGCTGGATGTGCTGCGGACCGAGGTTGCCCTGGTGACCCAGGAACACCACGTCTTTGTCGGGTCGGTCCGGGACAACATCGTGCTGGCTAGAGAGGAGACAACCGACGAGGCCGTGATTGACGCCCTGCGTGCGGTCGATGGCTGGAGCTGGGTCGAGCGGCTGCCGCGGGGTCTGGATACCCCGCTGGGCTCGGGCAGCGCGCCGTTGACACCGGCGCAGGCACAGCAGATCGCCCTGGCCCGGCTGGTGGTCGCCGATCCGCACACGCTCGTCCTGGACGAGGCCACCTCGCTGATCGACCCGCGTACGGCACGTCATCTGGAGGGGTCGATGGCCTCTCTGCTGGAGGGCCGGGCCGTGATCGCGATTGCCCATCGGCTGCACACCGCCCACGATGCCGACCGGATCGCGGTGATGATCGATGGTCGGATCACCGAGCTGGGCAGCCACGACGAGCTGATCGAGGCCGAAGGTGAGTACGCCCGCCTCTGGATCGCGTGGACCTCCTAGTCCCGCCGACCCGTCACTAAATCACCAGTATTGTCGGCGTGTCGGTGAAGAAGTGACGGGTCGGTCCTGTCGCACCATGGGTCACTGGCCGTTGTCAAAGTAGGCGGTTAGGGCTGGGTCGAGAGATGGTACGGGCAGCGCGGATCTGTTGCCACGCAGGGAGTCCGTCGCGATGCAGCCGGCGGCGACCGCCTGACGAGCCGCGACCGGGGAGGTGTCGGTGATGCCACCCTTGGTCACGAAGCGGAGGAACTCGGCGATCAGCAGCGGATCGGCACCGCCATGGCTACCGCCGACACCGGAGATGGTGAAGACCTCGTCCGGTGCGGCGAAGCCGCTGTGCCGACGGTTCCAGAGGTGGATCGCCTCGCCCGGTCCGTCACCGATGTTCTCGATCCGGCCCTCGGTGCCGATCACGGTGTAGTTGCGCCAGTAGTCGGGGGTGAAATGGCATTGCTGGTAGGACGCCAGTACGCCGTTGTCGAGTTCCATGGTCATCATCGAGATGTCCTCGACATCGACCACCGGGTTGAGGCCCCGCTGTGATGCCGGCGGCCAGTTGTCGAGGCTGTACCAGTCCGTCAGCCGTGCGTCACCGCGATCTTGGTGATCATCAATGTCGCCATACACGGCGAGCTTTCCCATCGCCGAGACAGTGGCGGAGTAGCCACCCGCCAGCCAGTGGATCACATCCAGGTCATGGGCGCCCTTCTGCACCAGCAGGCCGGTGGAGTTGCGCCGATCGGCATGCCAGTCCTTGAAGTAGAAGTCGCCACCGTGACCGACAAAATGACGGCACCAGATGGCCTTGACCTCACCGATCCTGCCCGTAACGATCAGATCCCGCAGCTGGGTGACGACCGGCATGTGTCTCATGTTGTGCCCGACATAGAGCCGGCTGCCGGTCTGCTGCGCCACCTGCAGGATTTCGTCACAGTCGGCGATCGTGGTGGCCAGCGGCTTTTCGCAGAAGACGGCCAGACCTGCCCGCAAGGCGGGGATGACGACCGGGGCATGGAGATGATCGGGAGTCAGCACCAGTACGGCGTCCAGGTCCGAGCGGAGCAGCTCGTCCAGGTCGCCGGTGATGGTGGCTTCGGGCAGGGCGGCGGCCGCATCGGCCCGGCCCCGTTCGCTGCTGTCGCAGACGATGGTGACGGCCGACCCGGCACCGGGTTGGTGGGCGTGCTGCCAGAGTCCGGCGCGCAGCCCGAACCCGACGATGCCCAGCTTGAGATCCACTGCCAGCTTGGGATCCAATGCCGACGAGTCATCCACCATGAGTGCCAGCTTCCGGCTGCTCAACGACCAGGATGATCTTGCCGAGCGCTGCACCCGACTCCAACAGAGTGTGCGCCCTGGCTGCTTCGGCCATCGGGATCCGGGTTTCTGAGGGCGGCTGGATCCGGCCCGAACGGTAGAGCGGCCAGACGTGTTCGGCTACCTGCCGGCAGATCGCGGCCTTCTGGTCGACCGGCCGGGCCCGCAGCCCGGTGGCGATGATCTGACCGCGTTTGGCCAGTAGCGCGCCGATGTTGAGGGTTCCTTTCCGGCCACCCTGCATTCCGATGATCACCAGCCGGCCATCGGGCGCGAGCAGATCGAGGTTCTGCTCAAGATAGCTGGCACCCATGATATCCAGCAGCACATCGACGCCGCGCCCGTCGGTGAGCTCCTTGACCTCCTTCACCCAGTCATCGCGGTAGGACACGGCATGCTCTGCCCCCAGCGAGCGGCAGTGCGCCAGCTTTTCCGTAGATCCCGCGGTGGTGAAAACCCCTGCGCCGATCTCCTTGGCGTACTGGATGGCAAAGGAACCGATGCCGCCCGCACCACCGTGGACCAGGAAACTCTCTCCCGACGCCAAAGCCGCCAGTGACAGGTTGGAGGAGACGGTCCCGGCCACCTCCAGCAATCCACCCGCCGTGATCAGGTCGATGTTCTTGGGCGGAGCGATGACCTGTCCGGTCGGAACTACCACATACTGGGCGTAGCCGCCGCCGGCCAGCAGCGCGACGCACTCATCGCCTTGCTGCCACCCCTCGACGCCTTCGCCCAGCTCGGCGACGGTCCCTGAGCATTCCAGTCCGATGATAGTGGATGCCCCAGCTGGTGGCGGATAGTTGCCCTGCCGCTGGAGCAGGTCGGCCCGGTTGACCCCGGCCGCTGTGACCTTGATCAACAGCTCGCCAGCGGCTGGAGCTGGAGTCTCGATCTGCTGCCACTGCAGGACCTCGGGATCTCCGGGTTGGCTGACCGTAATCGCGTACATGAACCCACCCTATAAGTCGTCCAGGCCCAGGGGCATAGGGTCGGCAGACCCAGCGCCATCAGGCCGGCAAACCCAGGGGCGCCGGCTCGATGGCGTCGTCCGTTAGGATCTTGGGTGTCCCCGCCCCAGACCGGGTCGGGGCTGGCGAGGTCGCATAGTGGACTAGTGCAGGCGCCTTGAAAGCGCCCGAGCGGCTCAAACCGTTCCGTGGGTTCGAATCCCACCCTCGCCGCCACAAGGTTGGGAAAAGGACCACGTTGAGGAAAAAGGGCAAGTTGAGGAAAAAGGCCACGTTGGGGAAAGAGGGCTCGTGCACACCTATCGGTTGACGACTGGTGCGCCGCTGCGGGCCATGGCAATCGCGGCAGTCGCCACCTTGTCCGGGGCCATCATCATCGTGCTGGCTGGGATCTTCGACTGGCCGACAGCCGTCGGCGTGGTCGGTGGAGGGCTGGCCGCACTGGGCATCGTGGTCGGTGCCCTGGCGTGGATCTTCCGTATCCTGCTGACGGTGGTGGTGGAGATCGACGACGATGGTTTCCGGATGCTGCGAGGTAGCCGCGAGCAGCAGGGCGGCCGGTGGACCGATATCTCCAGACTCGGCTCGTCAGACCAGGGCGGTTTGCTGCGGCTGGTCCGCCGCACTGGTGAACCCGACACGGTGATCATCAGCCCGGCCGGGCGGCGCAGCCGGGAACTCGACCGGTTGGCGGCTGACATCGTCACCAGGTTGCAGCAGCACTGACCTGCCTCAACGACTGACCTGCCTCAACGAGTGGCTGACCTGCGTCAGCGAGGCGGCTGGGCGGTAGCGGCTACCTCGGGCTTGTAGGCGCAGGAGTCGTTGACGTCTTCGCTCTCGGTGGTGGACTTCGCCGACGGAGTCGCACTCTTCTTGGGGCTGGAACTCTTTTTGGGGGAGGTTGCTGAGGTGGTGGGCTTGGGCGAGGACGGCAGCTTCTTGACCTCACCGAGGGCGACCTTCACCCGGTACCGCATCTTGCCGAAATCCGGATCGGGAGAGCTGAAGCCGTCCGAGCCGTGCCGAAAGACGATGCTGCGGACGTTCCCGTCCTTGACGCGCATGCTCAGATTGACCATCGAGGGCAGCACCTCCTGTGGGATATCGGTACGCACGATGTCCTTGCTGGCTTTGGCAATGGCCTCATAGCGGGCCAGCACGTTGGCCGGGTTGGCCTGGTTGATCACGGCGTTGACCACGCAGCGCTGCCGGTCCATCCGGGCAAAGTCATCCGAACCGTACCGGCCTCGGGCGTACCACAGCGCGTCGCCGCCATTGAGGTGCTGGTTGGGACCGGGGTGGAGATAGGTCTTGGGTGGGATGTGCAGATCGCTGTTGCCACCCTTGGGGATGTAGGTATTGATGTTGACCGTGATGCCACCGAGGGCGTTGATCAGTTTTTTGAAACCGGCCAGGTTGATCAGCATGTAGTAGTCGACCTTGAGGCCCAGCGCTTCGCCCACCGACAGCTTGAGAGCGTCGGCGCCCAGATTGTCCGTGGGTCCAAGGACATCCGCGGGTACCTTCTTGGGCAGGTTGTCGTACATCGAGTTCAAGAAGAACTCGGCGTTGTCGCCGTTGCCGTTGGTGAACCCGTTCGGGTAGTACTTGTGCAGCTTGGAGTTCTCCGGGAACGGCATCCGGCCGGTGTTGCGGGGCAGGCTGAACATCACCGTGTCACCGGTGTGGGTGTCGATGCTGGCCAAGATCACCGTGTCGGTACGGTTGCCGGTCCGGTCAGCGCCGGCGTCCCCACCGAGAAGCAAGATGTTCACCCGCGGCGTGCCCGCCCACGGGTCCCGCCTATTGGTTGGCCGCATCGTTGGGCGGGTGGCGCTCCTGGACTTGCCCTCGGTCTGGAACACGGTCGACACCAGACCCGCTTGGTCGTAGCTGTAGCGGGCGGCCACCGCCAGCGGGGCGGCGACGGCGAAGGCCAGCGCGCCGACCAGGATGCTGCAGACGACCCGGTGCGGTTGCCGCGGTGACAGGGAGCGCAGGCTGACGTGGCTGAAGACGATGACGCTGACCCAAATCAGTGTTATCCCGGCGAGCACGATGGGCAGGGTGCGAAGGAAGCGAGGGTGGACGGCGAGCGAGATCAGGCTGTTGAGATCCACCACCGCCCAGGTCGCCACGGCAAGGATGCAGGCAACGAAGGTGCCGAGGATGATGCCACCGGTCAGACGACG
Organism: Propionibacteriales bacterium; assembly: GCA_038244025.1. Taxonomy (GTDB): domain Bacteria; phylum Actinomycetota; class Actinomycetes; order Propionibacteriales; family Propionibacteriaceae; genus Microlunatus. The sequence goes on along the minus strand of JBBSQO010000006.1, from coordinate 2,643 downwards.
CTTGGCGGCGATCAGGCCGAGGCCCGGCAGCAGGGTGCCGGCAACGGTGAAGAGAATGGTGCGACGAAAGTTATCGCGCGGGTCAGCGGCCCGGCGTGGGTGCACCGAATCGGGGCGGTCCTGGTGCCAAAATGACACTGGGGCTCCCTTCGGATGTTGCTCGTAGCCAGTCGCTGGTCACTGGATCCCGACAACTCTACCCGGAGTGGCTCAACCTGCTCTGAGCGTGCCGGGAGGGGCGCCGCGCCTGTTGCCCGGGCCGCTTTGCTGTCTGCGGTGCTGAGTCGGTAGGCTTGCCGGGCGGTCGGGAGGTGTCGCCTAGCCCGGTTTATGGCGCCCGCCTGCTAAGCGGGTTGAGGGTTTATCCCCTCTCGCGGGTTCAAATCCCGCCACCTCCGCCACCGGAAGGACCCTGGGCCTCGTCCACTTCGGTGGGTTGGGCTCAGGGTCGCTTGGCTCAGGCCTGCAGCTCGGACCGGAGATGGTCCAGCTCGGCCCGGAGCGGCGACGGTACCCGGTCACCGAGCGTGGCAAACCATTCCTCGATGAGCGGGATCTCCGCCAGCCACTCCTCGCGATCGACCCGTACGGCCTCGGCGACCTCATCGGAGGTCAACGTCAAGCCCTCGATGTCGAGCGAGTCCGCGGCCGGCACCTGGCCGATCGGGGTATCCACCGCCTCGGCCTTGCCCTCGATTCGGTCGATGGCCCACTTCAGCACCCGGCTGTTCTCGCCAAAGCCGGGCCACAGGAAGCTGCCGTCTGATGACTTGCGGAACCAGTTCACATAGAAGATGGCCGGCAGAGCGCGGGTGTCATGCTTGGTTCCCATCTCGATCCAGTGGTTGAGGTAGTCGCCGGCGTGGTAGCCGATGAACGGGAGCATGGCCATCGGATCGCGGCGCACCACCCCGACGGCACCGGCGGCAGCGGCGGTCGTCTCGCTGGACAGGGTGGCTCCTAGGAAAACACCGTGTGCCCAGTCCCGGGCCTGCGTCACCAGCGGGATCGTGCTGGCTCGGCGACCACCGAAGAAGATCGCATCAATCGGCACGCCGCGGGGGCTGTTGTAGTCGTCGGAGAGGATCGGTACCTGGGTGATGGGGGTGCAGAACCGGCTGTTCGGGTGCGCCGCCTGCTCGCTGGGCTCGCCGCCTTCCGGCCCCTCCTGCGGTGTCCAGCTGCGGCCCAACCAGTCGATCAGGTGGGTCGGCGGCTGCTCGGTGAGGCCCTCCCACCAGACATCACCATGGTCGGTCAGAGCCACATTGGTGAAGACTGAGTTGCCCTGGTCGATGGCCCGCATCGCGTTCGGGTTGGTCTTAGGCCCGGTGCCGGGCGCGACACCGAAGAGCCCGAACTCGGGATTGACCGCGTACAGGCGGCCGTCCGCACCGAACCGCATCCAGGCAATGTCGTCACCGAGGGTCTGCACCGTCCAGCCCGGAATAGTCGGTTGTAGCATGGCCAGGTTGGTCTTGCCGCAGGCGCTCGGGAAGGCCGCAGTGATGTGGTAGCTGTTGCCCTCCGGTGAGGTGAGCTTCAGAATCAGCATGTGTTCGGCCAGCCAGCCCTCATCCCGGGCGATGGCGCTGGCAATCCGCAACGCGTAGCACTTCTTGCCGAGCAGAGAATTCCCGCCGTACCCGGAGCCGTAGCTCCAGATCAGCCGTTCCTCGGGGAAGTGCGAGATGAACTTGGTGTCGCTGCACGGCCAGGGCACGTCTTTGTCGCCGGGCTCGAGCGGGGCACCAACAGAGTGCAGGCAGGGGACGAAGTCGGCGTCGGCACGGGTCATGGCGTCCAGGGCCGCCGAGCCCATCCGGGTCATGATCTTCATGCTGACCACGACATAGGGAGAGTCGGTGATCTCCACGCCGAACATCGGGGTGTCAGAGTCGATCGGGCCCATGCAGAAGGGAACGACGTACATCGTCCGGCCGCGCATGCTGCCGCGGTACAGCTCGGTCATGGTCGCCCTCATCTCGTCCGGAGCCATCCAGTTGTTGGTGGGTCCGCAGTCAGCTTCGTCGATCGAGCAGATGAAGGTGCGATCCTCGACGCGCGCGACGTCGTCCGGATCGGTACGGGTGTAGAAGGAGTTCGGCTTCGCCGCGTCGTTCAGCCGGACCAGAGTGCCGGCATCCACCAGCGCGTCGGTGAGCTGGCGCCACTCCTGCTCGGAACCGTCGCACCACCGAATGGCGTCCGGCCGGGTGAGTTCGGCCACCTCGGCAACCCAGTCCAGGATGCCCCGATGAGTGGTCGGTGCCTGCAGCCGGGTAGCTGGATGATCGGTGCTGGTGTCATCAGCAACGGTGGATTCGAGCGTGGTGGTCACGGCAGATCTCTCCTTGAGGTCATCAGTTCGAGTAGAACCAGTAGATGCGGTGGTATGACCATAGTCCACCATTGCCACTGGTATTACGTTAGATGGGTAAATCTGCCATGTGAAGCGAATCACAAGTTCCGGTATTGGATCACTCGCGCACGAGGCAGCGGTCGAACATGACCAACGTCACATGACCGTAGAAGAGTTTGCCCAGCACTGGTCTGATGTACTGCACCGCTAGCCAGAAGTGCGGGTCAGTGCAGTTGCGGGATAATCAGGTAGAGACCGAAGAGGACGAGGATCGCGGCAGC
>JBBSQO010000005.1:0-15246 GCA_038244025.1 Propionibacteriales bacterium | reverse complement strand
GGACGAGCTCGCTCACCTGCTCGGCCCGCCACCGGTGGTCGAGGACGAGGAGCCAGACCTTTTCCTGACCGATGGCAGGGAGGAAGTCGTCACCACCATGGACCGGCTGGAGAAGACGCCCGAGACCGATCCGTTTGGTGAACAGCATCAGACCTATGCCCACATTTTGGTGGACGAGGCCCAGGACATCACCCCGATGCAGTGGCGGATGCTGCGCCGGCGGGGCGCCCAGGCCAGTTGGACCATTGTCGGCGATCCGGCACAGAGCTCCTGGCCGGACAGCGCCGAGTCGGCCCGCGCGCTGCAGGAGCTGATCGGCACCGCACCGGTACGGAGCTTTCGGATGAGCACCAACTACCGCAGTCCGGCCGAGGTGTTCGACCTGGCGGCGAAGGTCGTGGTCGGCGCCTATCCGGCAGCCGATCTTCCTAAGGCCGTACGGTCCACCGGCACCCAGCCCGAGCTGCTGACCGCCGAAGGGGATGACCTGAGGAGTGCCACGCTGCGCGCCGTGACTGCCCTGGGCGACCAGGTGGAGGGAACGATTGGGGTCATCTGCCCGCCCAGCCGGCTGGCCGAGATCGCCGCCGGGCTGACCGGGTCCGGGCTGACCGGGTCCAATGAGCTGGACGGGCTGCGGCAACGGTTGACCCTGGTAACACCGCTGGAGTCCAAGGGACTCGAGTATGACGGGGTCGTGGTGGTGGCGCCGGACGACATCGTGGCCGAGTCTCCCGGCGGTGTCCGGGTGCTCTATGTGGTGCTGACCCGGCCGACGCAACGACTGGTCACCATTGACCCGGGGCCCAGCAGTACAGCTAGTGCAGCCTGGCGTAGATCTCTCGGGTAGCCGTGGAACGGTTCTGGGTGAAAAAGTGCAGCCCGGGTGCGCCGGCAGCCAGCAGGTCTTGAGCCATCTCGGTGCCGATCTCAATGCCGACGCGTCTGACCTCGTCGCCGGAGTCAGCGACCTCGTGCAGCCGGTCGGTCACCGCTGCCGGCAGATCGGCTCCGGACAACTCGGCAAAACGCTGGATCTGCTTGAGGCTGGTGACTGGCATGATCCCGGGGATGATCGGGATGTCGCAGCCGAGGGCGCGGACCCGGCGAACCAGGCCGCCATAGCTTGAGGCAGTGAAGAACAGCTGGGTGATGGCGAAACTGGCGCCCGCATTGGCCTTGTCGACCAGAATCCGGGCATCCAGAATTTCGTCTTTGCCCTCCGGATGGACGTCGGGGAAGGCGGCCACGCCGACGCAGAAGTCGCCGAGCTCGCGGACCAGGGCCACCAGCGCAGTGGCATTGGCCAGCCCCTCCGGATGGGCCTGCCAGGCTGCCGTGGGCCCACCAGGAGGGTCGCCGCGAATGGCCAGCACATGACGCAGCCCGGCAGCGGCGTACGACCCGATCACGTGTCGAAGCTGGTCCACTGACTGGCTGACACAGGTCAGGTGGGCCATGGTCCGCAGCGTGGTGTTCTGAGCAATGGCCTCGGTGGCCCGAATGGTCCGTTCCCGGGTGGATCCGCTGGCACCGTAGGTAACCGAGATGAAGTCGGGCCGGAGCGACTCAAGCTCCCGAACGGCCCGCCATAGCTGTCGCTCCGCTGTCACATCCCTGGGCGGGAAGAACTCGAACGAGTACAGCGGTCGGGTCCGGCTGGCCAGCAGCTCAGCAATCGTCGGCTTCCGTGCACGTGCCGCCAGCTGGGCGGAGACCGACCCGGCAGCTAAGGACATGTCACCACCCTAGGTGAACCAGATCTGACGGCTCCGTAGGCTCAGCATGTGGCCGACGAACTGGTGCTTAATCCCGAACATCCGGTGGACGAGGCCATCCTGGCAGCGGTAGCCGACGCCCTGACCACCTTTCTGGACCGTCAGCACGAAGTTTTGTCCAGTATCGGGGCCGAGCTTGAGCCGGTCCACCGACTGGCTGCGGAGCTCACCTCAGGGGGAAAGCGGCTCCGGCCGGCCTTCTGCCTGTGGGGCTATGTCGCGGCTGCCGGGCTGCCGCCGGATCCCAGGGGGTTGATTGCCGCGGCAGCATCCCTTGAGCTGCTCCATGTGGGCGCGCTGGTGCACGACGACGTGATGGATTCCTCCGACCGGCGCCGCGGGAAGCCGGCCGCGCATCGGCAGTTCGAGGCCCTCCACAGCCAATCCGGCTGGCTGGGTGATCCGTCGGCTTTCGGTCGGGCCGGCGCCATCCTGCTCGGTGACCTGCTGCTCCTGTGGTCGGCGGAAATGGTACAAGACGCCATCCACTCAGGGATGAGCCCGGTCCGCTTGGCGGACCAGGACGTGGGTGTCGGCAGCGGTCTGGACGACCTCTCCCTCGCCCGGGCACTGCCGCTGCTGGAGGCGATGCGGACCGAGGTCACGTCGGGACAGTTCCTGGACGTGGTGGCCCAGTCCCACAACCCGAGCCGGTACGGCATCGAACGTGCCTTGGACGAGGCCAACCGGGTGGTGGAGTACAAGTCGGCCCGCTACACCGTCCAGCGGCCTTGCCAGTTCGGCGCCGCGCTCGGAGCCGCACCTGACCGGCTGCAACAGGCCCTGGCCGACTACGGTTCCCCGCTCGGCCGCGCTTTTCAGTTCCGCGACGACCTGCTGGGCGTCTTCGGCGATCCGGTGCTCACCGGTAAACCTGCCGGCGACGATCTCCGGGAGGGCAAGCGTACGGTACTGGTCGCCCACGCCTTTGCCGGCACCAGCGATGCCGGCCGCAAGGAGCTCGATGCCCTGCTCGGCCAGTCCAACCTGGCTGCGGACCAGATAGCTGAGTTGCAGCAGGTGATCACCGAGTCCGGCGCGCGGGACAAGGTGGAGATCATGATCAACAACTACCTTGATCAGGCCCTCTGGGGTCTGTCGACCGCGCCGATGACCACCGAGGGACGTACCGCCCTGACCGCACTGGCCCACCTCGCCGTCCAGCGCGACGCCTAGTTCTGGGGTCAAGCGAGTTGCGGTCAGGCGGGTCGGCCGGAGCTGAACAGGTACCGCTGCATCGCTGGGTCGACGGTCCACGCGTCCAGCAGCCTCTCCTGCAGCGCTGCGGCAGCCGCCTGAGGGTCCGTCGCCTCGGTGATGGCCCGGACCACGCAGACCCGACGGGCGCCGGTGGCAATCACCTCGTCGATGGTGGTCAGGTTGATGCCGCCAGCGGCGAACCACGGCTTGGCTGTGGTATCCGATGGCGGCGCAACAGCGGCGGCAGCGCGGACCAGGTCGAGCCCGACCGGCTCGCAGTCGGGTTTGGTCTTGGTCGCATACACCGGTCCGACACAGAAGTAGCTGGCATCCGGGTCAGCGGCCGCCCGGTCAACCTGACGGCGGGTGTGGGTGGACCGTCCTAGCTGCGCCCACCGGTGCAGCTGCCGGCGCGCCGCCGCCGAGTCGCCGTCGTGTTGCCCGAGATGCAGCACATCGGCACCGAACCGACCAGCCAGCCGGGCCGAGTCGTTGACCGCCACCAGTCCCTGGTAGGGCGCGGCCGCGGTGCGGGCGACCTCCAGTGCCTCGAGCTCGGCGTCGGGAACCATCCCCTTCTGCCGGATCTGGACCACGTCCACGCCGCCGGCGAAGGCCGCCGCCACGAAGTCGGGCAGATCGGCTTGCTCCTCGCGCGCGTCCGTACACAGATAGAGCCGTGCCAAACGCATCCGGGTGTCCAGTCCCATCAGTGCGGTCACAGGGATGAGCCTAACGGGCACCTAACCCTCATCCGCCGCGCCTAGCATGGTGCAGTGCAGCAGATGATGATCAGCCAGAGATGAGACTCTCCGGCAGCCAATGCGGCTATTTGTGCAGCGGAACTCTTACACTAACCGGCAGGGTTAGCACGGATTCCTCCCCGACCGTGGATGGAACCCTGACCGTGGATGAGCCCTGACCGTGGATGAGCCCTGACCGTGGATGAGGACAGCGTGACCATGACCAGCGTCAGCGACGCCCTGATGGGGCATGCACTCGACGGCCGGTACCAGGTCACCCAGCGCCTTGCCCGGGGCGGCATGGCGACCGTCTATCGGGCCATTGACACCCGACTGTCCCGGACCGTCGCGGTCAAGGTGATGCACATCGGGCTCGGGGACGACGCCGAGTTCACCCGGAAGTTCGACCAGGAGGCCCGGTCGGCCGCACGGCTGTCGCACCCCAACGTGGTCTCCGGCTTCGACCAGGGCCACGACGAGGGCCGGCCCTTCATCGTGATGGAGTACGTGGCGGGCTGCACCCTGCGCGACGTCATCAGTCGGGACGCCCCGATGGAGCCGCGACGCGCCCTCGCCCTGATCGAGCCGGTGCTGGGTGCCCTGGCGGCGGCACACGAGGCCGGCCTGGTGCACCGTGACGTGAAACCGGAGAACGTGCTGATCTCGGACCGGGGCCAGATCAAGGTGGCCGATTTTGGCCTGGCGAAGGCGATCTCAGCGCAGTCCTCGACGGCCACGGCCGGCCTGCTGATGGGCACCGTCTCCTATCTGCCGCCGGAGCTGGTCACCTCAGGCGGCGCCGATGCCCGCTCGGACGTGTACAGCACCGGCATCCTGATGTATGAGATGCTGACCGGTCGCAAGCCGCACACCGGTGAGTCGCCCATCCAGGTGGCCTACGCCCACGTACACACCGACATCCCCCGACCGTCGGCGGTCATGCCTGGCATCCCCGACTATCTGGACGCACTGGTCATCGGAGCCGCGTCCCGCAACCCGGACCGTCGCCCGCACGATGCCCGGGTCCTGCTGAAGCAGCTTCGCCGAGTGCAATCGGCCTTGGCCGACGATGTCGCTGGAGATGCCGAGCTGACCCAGGACCTCAGCCCGTCGCTATGCCGGTTGCCGGATGGGTGGGCGGGCTCCGTTGCCGACCCAGCCGACCGCGAGACCATCGCGTTCGTCTCCTCAGCCGAGACCATCCGCTCCGGCCAGCCCGACACCGGTTCGCCCGACACCCGTCAGCCCTACACCCGTCAGGACAGCATCCGACTGCCCGAGTCGGCCACCGAGCAGACCCCCAGCGTTCCACTGGCTAGATCGAGACCGGTTGCACCGGCTCGGCCGGACGTCGGAGCAGAGCATGATCTCCGGCTGCGCCAAGACCAGCGACACCGTCGCCGACGTGGCTGGATCGCACTGCTGCTCGTTTTGGTGCTGGCTGCCACGGCAGCCTACGCCGGCTGGTACCTCACCAAAGGACGGTTCACGAGTACCCCCAGCCTGACGGCCATGACGCAGACCGAGGCGACCAGCGCAGCCCGGGCGGCCGGGCTAGCCATCTCCTTCAACAAGGCCTTCAGCGAGACGATCCCGGCCGGGACCGTGTTCTCCACCAACCCCGCCGCTGGTACCCAGATACTGGATGGTGGGTCGGTCGCGGCAGTGGTCTCCCAGGGGCCGGAACGCTACACCGTACCGAAACTGGTCGGGCTCGGGCAGGCGGCCGCAACCGACGCGCTGGCCAACACCAAGCTCGTCCCCGGTGATATCTCCCAAAAGTGGAGCGAGACGGTCTCCGCCGGAGTCGTGATCAAGGCATCGAAGGATTCCGGCACCAAGGTGAAGAAGGGGACCAAGGTCAACCTCGCCCTGTCCAAGGGGCCCAAGCCGATCCCGATCACCAGCTATGCCGGCAGGTCCGCCAACGATGCCGAAGCGGCACTGAAGAAGGCTGGCTTCACGGTGACGGTCACTGCCGAGCATTCCAGCAAGGTCGCGGCTGGACTGGTGCTCAACCAGTCCCCGGATCAGGGATCAGGCAAGGCCGGGGACACGATCGGGCTGACCAGCTCACTCGGCCCGGTGATGAAGACGGTGCCCAATGTCCGGAAGATGGGCACCAAGGCTGCGACCAGGGTGATGGTGGACGCCGGGTTCACGGTCCAGACCCGACCGGTACCGGTCTACCATCTGGGTCTCGGTTTCGTCGCCTACTCCGATCCCAAGGGCGGCAGTGAGGCAGCCGAGGGCTCGACCATCACGCTGTTCGTGGTCTAGCGCATCGCTCGCCGCGAGGGCTGGTATTCTCTTGCACCCTGACCAAGATCAATCGCTGGCACATGGCCACAGTTGCGTCGTTCTGGGGCCGTTTGCTCGCGATCGACAGGGAAGCTACCCGAAGAGTGCCGCGGACTCAGCATCGGTCAACGAGTCGAGCTGGCTTGACTGGTCCTGCCACCACTCCGGCTCGACCGTTGTCCACCGATCCTGTCGCCGATTGCGCGCCATCCCGCGCCGCCACCCCGTCCAGAGCCGATCCTCCAGCTCCGCCTGGTGATGACGCAGGTCCAAGCTGTCGACCCGGCACACTGTCAGCCCGGCCGCCTCGAGTTTCGCGTGCGGAGCGGAGCATATTGGGAGTCACCCCCACGGCGGCCAGCTCACTGAGCGAACGTGGCCAGTGGGCAGTGCGGAGCTCGCGCTGAAGTCTGGAGAATGCCATCAGCCAACTCTGTACTACGCACCCGTCCTGCTGGCGTGTTATCCACAGCCAAATCGCGAGCAACCGACGGGCGCGCATCGCTCGCCGCGAGGGCTGGTACTCACTGGGTTCGTGCTCTCTATCGGGACTGCGCGGTCTTGCGGTCGTTGGCCTTCTGCAGGGCCCCGACCAGTTCGTCCTTGCTCATGTTGGAGCGTCCGGGGACATCCAGCCGCTGCGCCAGTTCGTACAGGTGCGCCTTGGACGCCTTCGCATCCACCCCACCGGCGGTCGGCCGGTTGGTATTCCGGCCACCCTTGGCCTGCTCGTCCGACGGGCCCTTGCCTTCCTTGGGCTCCCAATGGTCGCCCACCTTCTCGTGGGTGTGCTTGACCGCGCTGTAGGCGACCTGGTTGGCTCGCTGCTCGTCGCCGTACTCATCGGCGGCTGAGTCGTGTGCCTTGGCGTACGTGCGCTGGGCCTTGGCATCTGAGCGCTTCAGGGTGCTGGGCAGTTCGGACTTCTTTGCCTTGCCGGAGCTGTCGGTCTTGGGCATCGGCCACACCTTCTTGTTACTGAATTGGCTGCTTGTCGATGAAGGTACCCAGTTGCCCCGACCTGCAACCAGATCGCTCGGCGCGACCATCGAGGCGGATCAGATAGCCGCGGCCCAGTGGCACCTGGCGCCCAGCCACCGGGTCAGGCTCTACCCTGATCAGGTGCGGAAGAACGCGACCCTGCTGCCGCTGGTGGCACTACTGGTGATGACGGCTTCCTGGGGCTCGACCTTCTTCATGATCAAGGATGTGCTACTCAGGATCCCGGCCACCGACCTGTTGTTCATCCGGTTCGGGACTGCCGGGCTGGCGCTGGTACTGATGGCCGGCAAGCAGCTGCGGATGAGCCGCCGGACGCTGTACCACGGCATCGGTCTTGGGCTGCTGTACGGGATGGCCCAGTTGCTGCAGACCTTCGGGCTGGCGCACACCGCAGCCAGCGTCTCCGGTTTCATCACCGGCCTCTATGTGGTCGCCACCCCGGTGCTGGCGGCGTTGCTGCTCCGGACCAGGATCAGTGCCCTGACCTGGCTGGCGGTCGGGCTGGCCACCCTCGGGCTAGGCGTGTTGTCGATCAACGGCTTCTCGATCGGGTACGGGGAGCTGCTCACCCTGGCCGCGGCGATCATCTATGCCGTGCACATCATCGCCATGGGCCGCTGGGCCACGCGGGAGAACACCATGAGCCTGACCTGCGTGCAGATGATCGTGATCACCGTTGTCTGCGGTCTGGGCGCCGTACCTGGCGGCATCACCCTTCCCTCATCGGGAAAGGACTGGACCATCATCCTTTACCTGGCGCTGGTGGCCGGCGCGCTCGCCTTGTTCCTGCAGACCTGGGCACAGGCCAGGATTGAGCCGACCCGGGCAGCAGTGATCATGGTGATGGAGCCGCTCTGGGCGGCCGGCTTCGCGGTGGCCCTCGGGGGCGAGACACTGACCTGGCGGATGGTGCTCGGAGGAGCCGCCATCTTGGCGGCCATGTACCTTGTCGAGCTGGCCCCGAGGCTGCGCAGCAGGACCGCGGCAGAGCTGACCGCACCCGGCAATCGGATTCCCTGACCGTGACCGCGCCCTGAACACCGAAACCGCAGCCGTGCCGATCCTCGAGGTGACTAGAAGTCGCGGCTCTTGCCACCCCGCAGATCGATGACCTCGGTGTCGGTAAGGCTGCCGACCTGGCGGTTCATCAAGGCACGACCACGATCGGACAGCAGCTCGTCGTGAATCGGGATACCCTGAGGGGCCCCGACCGCTCGGACGAAGTCAATTGTCTCCTTCAGCGCCGCCCACGGGCCGAGCGTCGGAACCGCCACCACATCGACCCCGTCCGGGATGGTGGCCAGGGAGTCACCGGGATGGAACAGCGTCGGTTCCCCCTCGGCGCGCAGCACAAAACCGGTATTGCCGATTCGCGGGATGTCCCGGTGGATTTCGGCGTGGGTGCCGCCGACCGCGGTAATGCTCACTCCGGCCACATCGACGGAATCGCCGGGCGACAGCGGCTCCGCACGGTCCAGCTGGACGGCGCCCGGAATGCTCGGTTCCACCCAGACCCTGGCCCCCGGGTTGGCCGTCAGCAGCTCCGGGACGTGGTCGGGATCCAGATGATCAGCGTGCTGGTGGGTGATCAACACCGCGTCCAGTCCGGTGAGGTCGTGCCAGAGACCGGAGAGGTTTCCCGGGTCGATCAGCACCTGCTGCCCGGCCGTCTCCACCAGCAGTGCCGCATGTCCCAGATGTGTGACTCGCATTCCCCCATCTTGCCACGCACTGGTGCGCTGCCGTCCCCGGCCGCGCCTGCAGAGCTCACGGCTGGTCGTCATGCACAATGGACACTTCGGCGAAATCGCCGGCGGGGGACGATAGCGACTCAGACCAAGCGGGACCACAAAGGGAGCCATGCAACAGGAATCTCCAAAGTCCAGCCGGAGGGCGGTGATGCTGGGTGCGATCGGCGCTGTCACGGCTCTGGCTACCGGCTGCGGCAGCCGTACGTCGGCCGACCGTCCAGCCGCGGCCCAGCCGAGCGAGTCGGCACCAACCGGCACCCCAACGCCCTCATCTGCACATCCCTCCGCGAGTGCGTCCCAGCCGGCGAGCACGCCCAGCCCGGCCAGCCCAAAGCAGATCATCGCCCGCGCTACGGTGCCGGTACTGTGCTATCACCAGCTCCGGAACTGGACCAGCAAGGACAACGAGTATGCCCGCAGCACGCTGGTCTGCCCACCAGCCAACTTCCGCCGGCAGCTGGATGCGATCAAGGATGACGGCTGGACCACCATCGGAACGGACGACTACTACGCCCATCTGACCAGGGGCAGCCGGCTGCCTGCCAAGGCGGTCATCCTCAGTTTTGACGATGGCACCATCGGTCAGGTCACCGAAGGCATGGAGCAGCTCCTCAAGCGCGGCATGACGGGGACGTTCTTCCCGATGACCGTCGTCCTCGGCAAACCCGGCTGGATGGCCACCAAAGACATCAAGCACCTCGCCGACGCCGGCATGACGATCGGCTCACACACCTGGGACCATCACCGGGTCGACGAACTCAACGGCAAGGACTGGAAGATCCAGCTCGACCAGCCACGGGAGACGCTGCGCAAGGCCAGCGGCCAGTCGGTCGACCAGCTGGCCTATCCCTATGGCGCCTGGGATCGGGCTGCTCTGTCCCACGTTGCAGCGGCCGGGTACCGATCCGCTTACCAGCTCGATACGGACCCGCTCGACCGGCACCACCCGCTGCTCACGCTGCGCCGCACGATGGTGGGATCCACCTGGACCAGGGCGCAGATCGTCCGGCACCTGCACAGCATGTCCACCGGGTAGCTGTGCGGTAGGGCTTCATGGTCAGGCATTCAAAAATCAGCTCCGGAAGGTGAATATGCAGTTAACGAGCCAGTCGCACTCGGGCCGAGGCAACCGACGGGCGTTCCGGGCGCCATTGGTCCTTGTGGTCCTGCTCAGCACGTTTACCCTGGCGATCACTGGGTGTACGGCGAGCAATGAGACCGGTGGTAAAGACACCGGTGGCAAGCCACCCAAGAGCTCCGCGGCTGCCCTGCAATCCTCGATCAGGACCTCGGGCAAGCCGGTGACCGTGCTGGCCGACGACAACCCGGCCGCGATGTCGGCGAGCGTGAGCAAAGCCCTGTTCGCCACAGCACCGGTGGTCGTGATCGCGGCCGCCGATGACCGGTCCGGCATCGACGGTGGTGCGGAGCAGGCTGGCCGGCTTGGTGTGCCGCTACTCCTGCTGGCAGGTGACCGGTCTGCCGCCGCGACCCCGCCAGCTTCGCCGAGCGCAACCACCCAACTGCCGGAAGCCCAGCTGCCGCGAACATTGACAGCAGAGATCACCCGGCTCGGCGCCCGCAACGTACTCGCCATGGGTGCGGCAGTCTCCACCCGACTGGACCAGCTGGCAGGCGTCGACGTCGTCACCGACCCGGCGAAGCTACCTGCCGTGTCAGCTGCGAAAGGTGCCGACACGGTCGCCGCGCTGGTACGCAGTGGCCGCAAAGGCGATGACGCCTCGGCTATGGCAGCAGCCCAGGCCACGGCGAAGGCGGCCGGCGCTCAGGTCATCTCCGTTGCCGGCACGGATCTTCGGGCCGACTCGGCCGCCATCAAGGCGCTGGCCAAGCAGCGCCCGGATCGGGTGCTGGCGGTGGGTGCCGGCTTCGGCCCGGTCGAGCAGTTGGCGAAACGGCTGCGGGTCGCGAAGACGGGCACTCTGCTGCCCGGTGGCGGCCAGATGTTCTTTCCTGGCCACCGGCTGGTCGCGCTCTACGGCCACCCGGGCACCCCGGGTCTGGGCGTACTGGGCGAACAGGGGCTGACCGCCAGCATCGCGCGGGCCAAGAAGATGGCCGCCCAGTACGACTCTCTCAGCTCGGTGCCGGTGGTGCCGACGTTCGAGATCATCGCCACCACCGCCCAGGGATCGGCCGGGCCGGACGGCGACTATTCCGGTGAGTCCAGCGTGGCGGAGCTGCGGCCCTGGGTGGAGAAGGCCGGCGACGCCGGCGTCTACGTGGTGCTCGACCTGCAGCCCGGGCGGGCCAACTTCCTCGACCAGGCTAAGCTCTACGCCGACCTGCTGCGCCAGCCCAACGTCGGGCTGGCGCTGGATCCGGAATGGCGCCTTGGACCAGGTCAGCTGCCACTTGGTCAGATCGGCGGCGTGGATGCCAGCGAGATCAACTCGGTGACCAGCTGGCTGGCCGACCTGACCGCGAAGAACAAACTCCCGCAGAAGCTGCTGGTGCTGCACCAGTTCCGGCTCTCGATGATCCGCAACGAGAAGCAGCTGACCACCGACACCGACGAGGTTCAGCTGCTGATCCATATGGATGGGCAGGGCGCCACGGCGCTGAAGGACGGGACCTGGCAGGCGGTCACGCACGCGGCGCCCAAAGGCATCCCGTTCGGCTGGAAGAACTTCTATGACGAGGACGACCCGATGCTGTCCCCGGCCCAGACGATGACCAAGAAACCCACCCCCGTGATGATCTCCTACCAGTAAGCCAAGCCAGGTCAGGATCGTGGAAACTGAAGCTGGGTCTACCCGGCTCGGATTTCCACCATCATCAGGGAGTCCACAATCGTCAGTGAGTGCATCGGGATCAGGCCTCAATTATTAGGACCGCAGCAGGTTGCCGAGGATCTCGCCGGCCCTTACACACTGGTCATAGTCCACGTCCAGATGGGTGACGGCGCGCACCATGTACGGTCCGAGGGCAGAGATCCACACACCCTGTTCGGCAGCCGCGGCAGCGACATCCAGACCCGGACGGTCGCCGGTGTCCAGCACCACGATGTTGGTTTCCACCGTCTCGGCGGCCACGGCCCGCGGGGCTCGTTCGGCTACGGCACCCGCGAAGACCCGGGCCGCAGCATGATCATCGGCCAGCCGCTGGACGTGATCGTCCAGCGCGTGCAGCGCGCCGGCGGCCAGGATGCCGGCCTGCCGCCAGCCACCACCGAGCCGCTTACGCAGCACCCGGGCGTGCGCGATCCGGTCAGCCGAAGCCACCAGTACCGAACCCACCGGCGCACCCAGTCCCTTGGAGAAGCAGACGCTGACAGTGTCGAAGAGTCGGCCATAGTCGGCCATCGGCACCCCGGTCGCGACATGGGCGTTCCACAGCCGGGCCCCATCGAGGTGCAGGCTCAACTGATGAGCCCGGCACAGGTCGGCGATGGAGCCGAGCTCATCAATGGACTGGATGGTGCCACCACCGAAGTTGTGGGTGTTCTCGATCGACACCGCCGCGGTCGAGACCAGATGGGCCCCGGCCTGGGGCGCGATGATCTGGGCGATCTGCTCTCGCTGGGCCATCCCCCGTACCGACGGCCAGGTCCGCATCGTGATGCCGTGCACGGCGGCGTGGGCACCCATCTCGGCCCGGGCAATGTGTGCGGTGACGTCGCAGAGCACTTCCGCACCGGGCTCGACCAGCAGCCGGACGCCGAGCAGGTTGGTCAGCGAGCCGGTCGCGCAGAACAGGGCCGCCTGGTGGCCGAGTGTCTCGGCCACCCGGCGTTCCAGCTCCAGCACGGTCGGGTCCTCGCCGTACACGTCGTCGCCCACCGGTGCATCCAGCATCGCCGCCCGCATGGCGGCGGTCGGCCTGGTGATGGTGTCACTGCGGAGGTCAATGGGGCCTGCCTCACTTGGCAGATCAATCGTGGCGGTGTCACTGGGCAGATCAATGGTGCCTGCGGCACTGGGCTGGGGCTGTCCGGCATGGTGCTGACTCACGATCAGAAGTCGATCGGCTGGTAGTCCTGCACGGGGTTGGACCGCTTGATCCGGCCGTCGGTGAGCCGCTCGGCCACCATGAAGGCCAGCTCTAGGGACTGGTTGCGGTTCAGCCGTGGATCACAGGCAGTCTCATAGCGGTTGACCAGGTCGGCCTCGACCAGGTCGTCGCCGCCGCCAACGCATTCGGTCACGTCATCACCGGTCAGCTCGACATGGACGCCACCCGGCCAGGTGCCCAGCTCATCGTGGACGTCAAAGAAACCGTTGACCTCAGCAATCACGTCGGAGAAGGCCCGGGTCTTGTACCCGGCTGACGTCTCAAAGGTGTTCCCGTGCATCGGATCACATACCCAGGCCACCTGCCGCCCGGAGGCCGTCACCTTGGCCACCACCTCTGGCAGCAGGTCTCGTATCCTGTCTGACCCCATCCGGGTGATGAAGGTGATCCGGCCGGGCTCGTGGTCGGGATCCAGCCGGTCGGCCAGCTCCAGCGCCACATCGGCCGTCGTGGTTGGCCCCAGCTTGACGCCCAGCGGGTTGCGGACATGCCGCAGCATCTCCACGTGGGCACCATCAAGCTGCCGGGTCCGCTCCCCGACCCAGAGGAAGTGTCCGGACACGTCGTACGGCTGCTGGGTGCGGGAATCGATCCGGGTCAGGGCGTGTTCGTACTCCAGGATCAGCGCCTCATGGCTGGCATAAAAATCGACGGTACGGAAGGCGCCCTCATTGACACCGCAGGCCACCATGAACGCCAGCGCCCGCTCGATCTCGGAGGCCAGATGCTGGTAGCGCTCGCCGGCGCGCGAGTTCTTGACGAAATCGGCGTTCCAGCTGTGCACGCTGCGGAGATGGGCAAAGCCGCCGGTCAGGAACGCCCGGCTCAAGTTGAGGGTTGCTGCCGAGGCGTTGTAGACGCCGAGCAGCCGGTTCGGGTCCGGGTTCCTGGACTCGGGGGTGAAGGCGAAACCGTTGACAGCATCGCCGCGATAGGCCGGCAAGGTGACGCCATCGCGGGTCTCGTCATTCCGGCTCCGGGGTTTCGCGTACTGACCGGCCATCCGGCCCAGCTTCACGATCGGCACCTGGGCGGCATAGGTCAGCACCACCGCCATCGACAACAAGACCCTGAGCTTGCCCTGGATGTTGTCGGCAGTGACTCCCTCGAACGTCTCGGCGCAGTCACCTCCCTGCAACAGGAAAGCCTCACCGGCGCCAACACTGGCCATCTTGGCCCGCAGATCATCACATTCGCCGGCAAACACCAGCGGTGGCAACCGGCGCAGCCTCCTGATCACCTCCGCCAGCTGGTCCGCATCAGGGTAGATCGGCTGCTGCAGCGGATTCAGGGCGTGCAACTCGGCAAGGGAGGGAATGGGCGAGACGGGCACCCCGTCAGCCTACGGGCAGGAACAACTCACCAGCCGGACTGGCCAGGGGGTGGACGCCGCCGACCGGGCACTACCAGGGCATCGGTGCCGGACAGCGGCCAGCGCAGATCCGTGATCAGTCGGTGGTCTCCGCGGTACCTTTGGTCTCGGCATTCTTGCCGGCTTGAGCAGCCCGTTCCTTGGCCTGCTTCTCGGCCAGGCCAGCCTGTTCCTTGGCCACCGGTGCGTACAGGTCGACGTACGGCTGTCCGGACAGCTCCATGATGGCGTACATGATCTCGTCAGTGATGGAACGCAGGATGAAGCGATCCTCAGACATCTGTTGGTAGCGGGAAAAGTCCAGCGGGGCTCCGAAGCGGATGGTGGGAGAGACAATCCGGCTGAGTACCTTGCCGGGTGGGGCGATCACATCGGTGCCGATCACCGCTGTCGGGATGACCGGAACCTGGGCCAGCAGGGCTAGCCTGGCCACCCCGGTCCGGCCCTTGTACAACCGGCCATCGTGGCTGCGGGTGCCCTCCGGATAAATACCGAAAAGCTCGCCCCGTTGCAGCACCTTCAACCCGGCCCGGAGCGCACTCTCCCCGGCCCCACCGCCGGATCGGTCAATGGGTACCTGGCCGGTGCCGGTGAAGAACCTCTTCTGTGCCCAGCCCTTGAGCCCGACCCCGGTGAAGTAGTCGGACTTGGCCACGAACGTGACGCGCCGATCCAGTGCCAGCGGCATGAACAGCCAGTCGGCAAAGGACAAGTGGTTGCTGGCCAGGATGGCCGGTCCATGCTTGGGAATATTGGACACGCCCTCCTCGATGGGCCGGAAGAGCCTGCGGATGCCCGGACCGAGCAGCACGTGCTTGAGCATCCAGTAGATCCCCCGGCCGCCCTGGGCACCCTCGACCGTGACGGTGCCGCGCTGCACGGAAACGGCCGGCGGCCTCGGCTCCCCCGGCACCTCAGGCTGGGGCACCTCAGGCTGGGGCACCTCAGCTGGGTCCGGAGGGCTCACGATGCCTTCTCTTGAGTGGCAGGTCACCAGCACCGGGCAGTTTCTGAGGTGCTACCGGGATGGGCGGCACCGGGTTGCCCAGACCCGGGCGGGCGAT
>JBBSQO010000004.1:0-15323 GCA_038244025.1 Propionibacteriales bacterium | reverse complement strand
TTCTCTTGGGGCTCTGCTGCTTACCCTAGGCGTCTCGACCGTGGCAGCAGGTGGCGCAACCAGGTTACCAGCGAGTAACTGCCGTCGACCGGTCAGGAAAATCCAGCCATGTGCGCCCACAGTTCGAGTCCTGCCTGCGGATCTGCGGCTTCTGCGGTTAGTGTCGAAGGCACTTCCGGTACACCTGACAGCCCCAGGGCAAGGATGAGGCCCGCGTGATCGAGTTCGACTCAGTAACCAAGACCTACAAGAACGGGACCACGGCGGTTTCGGACCTTGATCTGGTGATCCCTTCCGACAAGATCACCGTCATTGTCGGACCGTCGGGTTGTGGCAAGACGACCACCCTGCGGATGCTGAACCGGATGTTGGAGCCGACCTCGGGCGAGATCGTCTGGGACGACACCCCGTTGCGATCACAACGCAAGACGTCGCTTCGCCGCCAGATGGGGTACGTCATCCAAAATGGCGGCCTCTTCCCGCATCGTACCGTCCTGGACAACATCAGCACCGTGCCCGCGCTGCTCGGCCGGAACAAGGCCAAGACGAAGATGCGCTCCCTGCAGCTGCTCGACGACGTCGGCCTGGACCGTACGTTGGCCGATCGTTATCCGGCCCAGCTGTCCGGTGGCCAGCAGCAGCGGGTCGGCGTGGCCCGAGCCCTGGCGGCGGACCCGCTGGTGCTGTTGATGGACGAGCCGTTCTCGGCCGTCGATCCCGTGCTGCGCTCCGAGCTGCACGAGCTGCTGCTGCGGCTGCAGGATGAGCTGAGCAAGACCATCGTGATGATCACCCATGACATCGAGGAGGCGATCAAGCTCGGCGACCAGGTGGCGGTGATGCGGGTCGGCGGCAAGCTGGCCCAGGTCGGCACGCCGCAGGATCTGCTGGACAATCCCGCCGACGAGTTCGTCGACGGCTTCATCGGCCGGGATCGGGGTTATCGCTCCCTGTCCTTCGCACCAGCCAGCGATCTGCTGCTGTCCCGGATCCAGGCGGTCCGTGATCCGGCCTCGGCCCGCGGCTCTGATCCGACGCTGGTGGTGGACAAGGATGCGCGCCCACTGGGGTGGGCAGACACCTCGCGTGGAAACAAGATCCTGGCCCTCGGTACGGTCTTCGACCCGGCGACGGACACCCTGCGGGCCGCCCTTGACGCGGCGCTGACCTCACCAGCCGGGCTGGCTGTTGCCGTGACGAGAGAGACCGGGCGTTACATCGGCGTGGTCACCGCGGCAGAGATCCTCGGCCACGTACGGGAAACGCGCATTGGGGTCGCCACCGATCAGATTAACCGGCAGCAAGATCCGGCAGTTGAGGAAGCGGCTGAGCCGACCGACGAGCAGGTCGGTGAGCGGTTGCCATGAACCTCGACTGGCAATGGATTCAGGGCAACCTCGCCTATATCGGCAGCCTGCTCGGTGAACATGTGATTCTTTCGGTGGTGCCCGTCCTGGTCGCCCTGGTGCTGGCGCTGCCGATCGGCTATGGCATCTTCCGGGCTGGCAAGGTGGCGAACTTCTTGCTGTCCGTGTTCGGGGTTCTCTACGCGATCCCGTCGCTGGCCCTTTTCGTGGCGATGCCGATTATTCTCCACACCCCAATCCTCAGTCCCTGGAACGTAGCGGTGGCCCTGGCGGTCTATTCGGTTGCGCTGCTGGTGCGCAGTGTGGTCGATGGTTTGCGCTCGGTCCCCGATGAGGTGAAGCAGTCCGCGACATCGGTCGGGTTCGGTGCCACCCGGCGGTTGGTCAAGGTGGAGCTCCCGCTGGCGATGCCGGTGATCTTCGCCGGACTCCGGGTGGTCACCGTGTCCAACATCGCCTTGGTGAGTGTGGCCGCCGTGGTCGGTGGTGGCGCGCTCGGACAGCTGTTTGACAAGGGATTTCGCAGTGCGTTCTACACCCCCATCATTGTCGGGCTGGTGTTGACGTTGATCCTGGCGCTGATCGCGGACGCGCTCATCCTGCTGATCCAGCGGGGCGTGTTGCCATGGGCCAAGGGAAGGCGGGTGGCATGAACCTGCTCTCCTTCCTGCTGGATTCGCAGAACTGGCCAGGCCCGGGCGGCATCCTTGACTTGTTGAAAGAACATCTGATCTTCACCGCCCTCTCGGTGCTGATTGCCGGTGTGATCGCGATCCCGCTGGGGATCCTGATCGGCCATACCGGGCGGGGCAACTTCGTGGTGGTGGGGTCGAGCAACGCGGCCCGGGCCGTACCCACCCTCGGTCTGCTGGTGCTGGTGGTCTTGTTGACCACCACCGGCACCGCGCCAGTCGTCTTTGCCCTGGTGATCTTGGCGATCCCGCCCATCCTCACCGCAACTGCGGCCGGGATCGAGAACGCCGATCCGCTCGCCGTGCACGCCGCGCGGGCGATGGGGATGACCGGCGGCCAGGTGGTCGGCAAGGTCGAATGGCCGCTCGCCCTGCCGCTGGTCGTGTCCGGTGTGCGGAGCGCCACCCTGCAGGTCGTGGCCACCGCGACGGTGGCCGCCTTCGTCTCCTCCGGCGGCCTGGGGCGGCTGTTGATCAACGGCCAGCATCTGCAGGACTATCCGCAGATGTTCGCTGGTGCGGTGCTGGTCGGCGTGCTGGCGATCATCTTGGACGTTGTGCTCGGAGCAGTCGGCTGGGCTGTCGGGCGTCGGGCCCGACCGAAGGCCAAGGCGGCGGAAGAGCCGATTCCGGTCACCGCATAACCTAGGCTGGGGCCGGCAGCCGGCCCGGCGTAACGGATGGAGAAGTCATGAAGAGCATCAGACGTACGGCAACAGCCGCCCTGGCAGGTGCGGTGCTAGTTGCGATGGCCGCCTGCGGGGCGGGGTCCGATCCGCTGGCCGGCAACTCGGCCCAGCCCCAGCAGTCCGCTGACGGTGGCGCGCCGATCGTGGTCGGCTCGGCCAACTTCACCGAGTCCGAGATTCTCGGCGAGCTGTACTCCCAGGCCATGGTGGCCAAGGGGATCAAGTCCAGCACCCGGCCCAATATCGGTGCCCGGGAGGTCTACATCAAGGCGCTCCAGGACAAGTCGATCTCGGTGGTCCCCGAGTACACCGGCAACCTGCTGCTCTACTTCGACAAGTCCAGCCCAGCCCAGACGCCCGAGGAGATCGAGCAGGCGCTCGGTAAGGCAGTGGGCAGTAACCTGAAGGTGCTGACCCCCTCGAAGGCAGCCGACCAGGATGTCTACGTGGTGACCAAGCAGTTCGCCCAGAAGAACAAGGTGAAGGAGATTGGCGATCTGGCACCGCTCGCCCCGAACCTGGTGCTGGGCGGTCCATCTGAGCTCGAGAAGCGTTCGTACGGCCCTCCCGGACTGGCCGACATTTACCACGTCAAGTTCAAGCAGTTCAAGCCGTACGACTCTCCTGCGGTGAAGGTGAAGGACCTGAACGACAACAAGATTCAGGTCGCCACCTTCTTCACCACCGAGAGTGCCATCAGTGATAACGGGTACGTGATGCTGAAGGACCCGCAGCGGATGATCCTTCCGCAGAACATCATCCCGCTGGTGCGCAAGGACGTGGCCGGCAATGACAAGGCCGTTGCCGCCATCGATGCGGTGCAGAAGGCCCTGACCACCGAGGAGCTGACCGCGCTGAACAAGCAGGTCGACGTTGAGCACAAAAGTGCCGACGCGGTGGCCGGTCAGTGGTTGAAGGACAAGGGCCTGGCCTGAGCAATCAGACGCCGGTCTATAGTTGGAGTCTGACGCGGGGTGCCCGGTAGGGGCTGAGATAACACCCGTAGAACCTGATCTAGCTCGAACTAGCGAAGGGACGTCGCCCGATGGCCTCATCCGACTCGAACGTTTACCCCGAAGTCGCCCCAGCCGACCTTGGCGCGGCGCTAACAAGGCTGCGTGCTGAATCCCCGCTGGTCCAGTGCCTCACCAATATCGTGGTGGCCCAGTGGACGGCCAACGTGCTGCTGGCCGCCGGTGCCGCACCGGCGATGGTCGACAATCCGCACGAGGCCGGGGAGTTCGCCAGGGTGACCGGTGGGCTGCTGATCAACCTCGGCACCCCGTACGACGACACCACCGCCGGTATGCGGGCCGCCGTAGCTGGCGCAAACAAGGCAGGACGTCCCTGGGTGCTCGACCCGGTGGCGGCCGGCGGGCTGGCCTGGCGGACCGGCATTGCGAAAGAACTGCTCGGCCAACGGCCGGCCATCGTCCGCGGCAACGGCTCGGAGATTCTCGCGTTAACCGGCGGCGCCGGCGGCAAGGGAGTGGATGCGGTTGACGATCCAGAAGCGGCCCTTGAGGCCGCTCGGGAGCTGGCCCGCGAGTACGGCTCCGTCATCGCCGTCAGCGGGGCCGTCGACCTGATCACCGACGGGGAGCGCGTCGTACGACTCGCCAACGGGCACCCGTGGTTGACCCAGGTGACGGGGGTGGGCTGCGCCCTGGGTGCCCTGATGGCCGGCTTCGCCGCCGTGGTCGAGGATCGGCTGGTGGCAGCGGCGGCGGCGACCGCGCTGCTCACCGTGGCCGCCGATGATGCCGCCACACCATCCCTCGGGCCGGGATCCTTCGCAGTCGCCCTGCTCGACCAGGTGGCGCTCATCCAGCCGGATGAGCTGGCCGAACAGGTGAACCTGAGATGAGCGGCGGACGGCCAGCCTTGGACCTGACCCTCTACTTGATCACCGACGCCGTCATCTGCGGTGAGCGGGGCGTGGCGGCTACGGCGGCGGCAGCCGCACGGGCCGGGGCGACCTGCGTGCAGCTACGTGATCCAGACGCCAGCGATCTCGAGTTCACGGCGACCGGCCGGGAGCTGGTGCAGGCCCTCGGTGACACCGGGGTGCCGCTGATCATCAACGACCGGGTCCACCTGGTCGACGCCATTGGTGCGAACGGGGCGCACGTCGGGCAGGATGACCTCGACATTGCCGAGGCTCGACGTCTTCTGGGCCCTGACGCCTGGCTCGGCCTGTCGGTGCAGACCGAGGAGCAGCTGGCGGCAGCTCAGGCCCGCGGTGTGGACGTGCTGGACTATCTGGGTGTCGGCCCGGTCTGGGCCACCGCGACCAAGCCACGGACCGCGCCGCCGGGAGGTCCGGGGCGGCTGGAGCGGATCGCTGCCGTCAGTCCTTGGCCGTGCGTGGCGATCGGCGGCATCACGGCCGACAAGGTGCCGCTCATCCGGCGTACCGGGGTCGATGGGATCGCCGTGGTGAGCGCCATCTGCGGCCAGCCCGATATCGACGCGGCCACCCGCCGGATACGGGACGCCTGGGAGACCGCCTGATGCGCCAGTCAACAGTCGAGCGGTCACTGGTCGGGCGGCCACCGGTGGCCCTGACGATCGCCACCAGCGACCCTTCCGGTGGCGCCGGGATTCAGGCCGACCTGAAGACGTTCAGCGCCCTCGGCGCCTACGGCACCGCCGTGCTGGCCGCGCTGACCGCGCAGAGCACCCAGGGCGTCACTGGCGTGCACGTCGTCCCGCCGGCGTTTGTCCGCCAGCAGGTCGAGACACTGGTCGCGGACGTCCGGATCGATGCGGTCAAGATCGGCATGCTGGCCAGCGCACCCATGGTCCGCGAGGTTGCCGACCTGCTGCGCGAGGGTCTGAGCGCGCCCGTGGTCCTCGACCCGGTGATGGTCTCCAGCAGCGGCTCGCAGCTGCTCGACGACGATGCGATTGCGCCGATGCGGGAGCTGGTCCCGCTGGCTGCGGCAATCACTCCCAACCTGTACGAGACGGCAGTGCTGCTGGATTGCCAGCTCGCCGACGGGGTCGATGAGATGCGCCGCCAGGCCGCGATGTTGCGGGAGCGGGGCGCCCAGCGGGTGCTGCTCAAGGGCGGCCACGGGGCTGGACGCGAGGCGATCGATGTCTGGCTCGACGACGACGGCGAGCAGCTGCTGCGGGCCGATCGCGTCGGCACTGCCAATACGCATGGCACCGGATGCTCCCTGTCATCGGCTATCGCCGCACTGCTGCCACAGCGGGACAGCTGGCTGGCCGCCGTCACCGACGCCAAGTCCTGGCTCACCGGGGCACTTGAGGCTGGCCGCGATCTGCAGATCGGCCACGGCCCCGGCCCGGTCCACCACTTCTATCAGCTCTGGAGCAACCGATGACCTTCGGCACCGACGCCTGGCAGGCCATCGCCCCCATCCGGGCGGCCATTGATGAGCTGCCGTTCCTGATCCAGCTCAAGGAGGGAACACTCAGTCGGCAGAGCTTCATCGACTACCTCGCCCAGGATGCCCATTACCTGGCCGACTACGGACGGGTGCTGGCGCTGGCGGCCAGCCAGACCACCGACAGTGATGAGCTGACCTTCTGGGCCAAGAGTGCCCAGGGCGTGGTCGTGGTCGAGCGAGCC
The DNA here is from genome assembly GCA_038244025.1 of Propionibacteriales bacterium. GTDB lineage: Bacteria > Actinomycetota > Actinomycetes > Propionibacteriales > Propionibacteriaceae > Microlunatus. The sequence goes on along the minus strand of JBBSQO010000004.1, from coordinate 8,974 downwards.
TTGCACGGTTCTTACCTCGAGGACTTCTCCGCTACACCCAAGTCGGCGATTTGTACGGCCTACACCTCGTACCTCTTCTCCCTCGCCGCAGGCGGCTGTTACCCGGCGCTGGCTGCCGGTATCCTGCCCTGCTTCTGGATCTATGAGGATGTCGGCGCCCGGCTGCTGGCGGAAACAACCGATCGGGATGCCCATCCGTACGGCGACTGGATCGGCACCTATGCCGACCCGGACTTCGCCGACTCGACCCGACAGGCGGGCGAGATTGTTGACCGGTTGGCCGATCATGCCTCCGATCAGGTGGTGGCGCGGATGCATGATGCCTTTGCCACGGCGGCGCGCTATGAATGGATGTTCTGGGATGCTCCGATGCGCTCACCCGGCTGGCCGATCTGAGCAGGTCCGGATGATCCGGGCCAGGCTGAGCCAGTCTGATCGGGCTGGCCAGGGTGAGCAGGCTCGGATCGTCAGGACGGCGGCAGAATCCCGGCCAGGTCGAAGTCGACCGGCTGCTCGAGCTGGGCGAAGGTGCATGACTCCGGGTCGCGGTCCGGCCGCCAGCGGACGAACTGGGCGGTATGCCTAAGCCTGGTCCCTTCCATATGGTCATAGCGGGCCTCCACCACCCGCTCGGGGCGGAGCGGGACGAAGCTCAGGTCCTTGCCGGCATTCCACCGGCTGGTCTCGGACTTCCGAGGTGAGCGCTGCCCGCTGCTGCCGGTCTGCTGGCTGGTGTCCTCGGCCCAGGCCCACGGATGGTTCTCGAAGGTGGTGACCAGCGGCTGCAGCTCGGTGAACAGCTCGTGGCGCCGGGCCATTCCGAAGGCGCCGATGACCCCGATCGAGGCGAGGTTGCCTTGTCTGTCGTAGAGTCCGAGCAGCAGCGAGCCGACCGCGTCCGGACCGGACTTGTGCAACCGATACCCAGCCACCACACAGTCCGCGGTCCGGTCGTGCTTGATTTTGAACATCACCCGCTTGTCCGGCTGGTAGCCGATCCCCGGCGGCTTGGCGATCAGCCCGTCCAGCCCAGCACCCTCGTACTCCTCGAACCAGCGGGCGGCCAGCTCGATGTCGGTGGTCACCGGGGTGAGGTAGACCGGTGGTTCGGCACCCGCGAGCGCACTCTCCAGGGCAGCCCTGCGGTCGGACTGCGGCTCGCTGGTCAGGTCGTCATCGCCGATCGCCAGCAGGTCGAAAGCTATGAAGGCGGCCGGGGTTTGGCCGGCGAGCAGCTGGACCCGGCTGTCGGCCGGGTGGATGCGTTGCTGGAGGGCCTCGAAGTCGAGGCGGCGGTGATCGGCACTGATGATCACGATCTCGCCGTCCAGCACGCATCGGTCCGGGGTGTTGGCCTTGATGGCTGCCACCACGTCCGGGAAGTAGCGGGTCATCGGCTTCTCGTTGCGGCTGCCGATCAGCACCTCCTCGTCGTCACGGAAGATGATGGACCGGAAACCGTCCCACTTCGGCTCGTACAAGTGTCCCGGCGGGATTTTCTGGACCGGTTTGGCCAACATCGGCTGGACCGGAGGCATCACAGGTAGCTGCACGTGCCTATCTTGGCGCAGAATCAGGGTTTTCGGCGGCTGGCCACCCGCAAAAACGCATAACAGCCGGCTGATCCGGGGCCGGGAGGGTCAAAAGCGGCCGCTGTCAGGAGAAAATGCGGTTGTAGTTGGGCGGCACAGACGATCCTGATCCGGCTGCAGCAGAATGACGGTCATGCGGCTGTACCTGTCCTCGTTTCGGCTCGGTGACCATCCCGAACGGATGCTGGACTTGCTCGCGCCGTCCGGGCCGGTTGCGGTGATCGCCAATGCGGTCGATGACCATCCGGCGGAGACTCGCCGCGCCGATGTGGAGCGCGAGTTCGGGCTGCTCGGCGGGCTGGGCATCGAGGCCGAGGAGCTGGATCTGCGGACTACCTCCATCACCCCGACGGCCCCTACCCAGGTGAGAACGCCGGACTGGCCGAGGCGCTGGGTCGCAACCGGATGCTGTGGGTGCGGGGCGGCAACGTGTTCCTGCTCAATGACTTGTTGGTCCGGACCGGCGCCGGCGCGATCGTTGCCGGCCTGCTCGCCGCTGACACGCTGGTCTATGCGGGATACAGCGCCGGGATCTGCGAGCTCACACCGAACCTGCATGGGCTGGAGACCTGCGACGATCCGGCCGCGGTGCAGCAGACATACGGTGAGCCGGCGTGCTTTGAAGGTCTCGGGATCCTCGACTATGCGATCGTTCCGCACCTGCACACTCCAGAACACCCGGAGAATGCCGTCCTGGAGCAGGTGGCCGAACGGTATCATCGACAGGGCATCCGACATCGGCGGCTGCGAGATGGTCAGGCGCTGGTCGTCAACGGGAGCGTCTCCGAGCTGGTCTAGGCGAACTGGTCTAGGCGAGCTGATCTAGGCGAGCTGGTCTAGGCGAACTGGTCGAGGACGGGCACTCACTCCGCGGGTGGCGCCGGTTGGCCTTCCCGCTCATCGCGGTCGGCCCACTCCAGCAGCAGATCAAGGTCGTAGGCAGAGTCGTCGAGGTTGGCATGCAGGTCGCCCAGCTCGGCAAACCTGGCCGGCACGGTGGCGATGGTGAAGTCCCGCGGTTCGGCGTCGGCGACCTCATCCCAGCGAATGGGGGTGGACACCACCGCCTCTTCGACGCCGCGGACCGAGTAGGCGCACCGGATGGTGTGGTCTCGGGCGTTCTGGTTGTAGTCGACGAAGATCGAGGCCTGGTCGCGATCCTTGCGCCACCAGGTCAAATCAACCAGGCCGGAGCTGCGTCGCTCCACCTCGCGGGCAAAGGCCAGCGCAGCCCGCCGAACCTGGTCGAAACCATGATCGGGTAGCACCCGGACATAGACATGCAGCCCCTTGCCGCCGGACGTCTTCGGAAACCCGACGGCGCCAATGTCGTCCAGCACCTCCTCGACAATGGCCGCGACCTTGCGGACATCACCATAGGACGCCTCCGGCATCGGATCGAGATCGATCCGCCACTCGTCGGGACACTCGACGTCGGAGCGCCGGGAGTTCCACGGGTGATATTCCACGGTGGACATCTGCACGCCCCAGATCACATCGGCCAGCTCGGTCACACAGAGCTCGTCGGCATGTCGCCCAGACGGAAAGTCGACCCGTACAGTCTCGACCCAGTCGGGGGCGCCGTTGGGTAGCCGCTTCTGGTGGACCTTCTCGCCGGTGACGCCACTGGGAAACCGATGCAGCATGCAGGGCCGTTCTCGCAACGCGTTGACGATGCCGTCACCGACAGCCAGGTAGTACCGGGCAAGATCAAGCTTGGTCTCGCCCCGGGCCGGGAAGTAGACCCGGTCCGGGCTGCTCAGCCGGACGAGATGATCACCTACCTCCAGCTGGACGTAATCCGCGGACTTCTTGTTGACCACGATGATCTCCTGCAGCGGGGTTGAGCCGGGGAAGCCCTGAGTGGGCACTGTGGAACCACGGTACGCGACTCGACCCGCTCAGGGCAGGACCTTCGATGGTCGATTCCTGCTGCCCCGCCGCGGCGAGCCCGGGACCCCCGTCTTCCTGCCTATTCACGAAGGTCAGGTACAGACCCGGAACCGCACCCCCGCCTTCCTACCTAGTCGCGGAAATAGTGCACCGATCCGGGCTTAGCGACCTGGTTCTCCTGCCATATCGTCAAAACGAGGCTCCGTTGGATGGCATCGGCAAATGAGGCATCGCCGGACGGGATCGGCTGGCGGCATCGTCAGGACTTGTGGATGGAATGGTCCAGCTGGCATCGCCGGTACGGTCGAAGTGGGTGACCTGGTGACCGTTCTCGGCAGCCCAGCGGGGGATGGCATCGGTGGCCTGGGTGCAGTCAAAGTTGATCACCAGCTCCTCGCCCGCCGGTAAGCCGGCGATGGCCTGTTGGGCTTCGACCAGCGGGAACGGGCAGACCTGGCCTGCTGTTTGGAGTACGACGGACATGGGGAGTCTCCTTGTCTGGGGGATGGGTCTGGGGTGGCGGGTGCTGTCAGGCGGTGACGGACTGCGGTTCGGCAGAGGCCGGTGCCAGCCGGCGGCGTTGTGGGCCAAGGATGGCGCGGTAGGTAACGGCGCCGACCCCGAGGACCATGAACGCGAGCGCGACCCGGCCCCGCAACGAGAACGTCGCCGTCTGCACCATCGCGTTGCCGATGGTGCAGCCACCGGCCAGCGAAGCCCCGATTCCCATCCCGGCACCACCCAGCGCTGACTGGACCGCGGTGACCGGATCGGGAATCCGAAACCGGAACTCACCACTGAGCTTGGCGGCAATGAACGAGCCAACCAGGATGCCCACCACCAGCAGGACGCCCAAGTCCACCAGTGTCACGTCGCCGGTGACGAGAAAGCGCACCAGGTTGGCTGAAAGCGTGGTGATACCCAGGCCGTCATTGCGCCCGAGCTATCGCTGGACGCCTGGTCGTCTCTCGGAGCACCCCACCGACGCGGAGGGTTGCTGCCTGACCAGCCGGGGCTTGTCGTCAAAACTCTGAACCAATGGCGATCAACTTATAGTGATCATCCAGAACGGGGCAACAGTGTCTCGCTTTCAGGAACGGCTTTTGTCCGCAGCCGCCGCTACTGTTGGACAGCGTGGACATTGTGCTCACCCGTGGCGGCGGGCAGGCTGAGCTGACCTGGCTCGATGCCGCACAGTTCCCGATAGACAGCAGACAGGTGTCGCTGGATGGACTGGCAGCGGAAGTAGCCGAGGCCGAACATTTGTCGCCGCGCTGGATCTGGGCCGATACCGCCTCGCTCTATCCGTTGCTACTGGAGCACGGCACCTCGGCGCGGCGATGTGTTGATCTTGGACTCTGCCACACGATCCTGGATCGAGCCGTACCGGCCGCCGGCTCTGCGCCGGAGTCCGATGTCTGGCAGCAGCGTCCATCCGACGAACAGGGAGAAACCCCAACCCTGCTCGATGATCAAGCATCAGCAGGTGATCTTCCTACTTCGACCTTGATCGCCGAGCACCAGTGGCAACAGCATGCCCTCGGCCAGTCAGAGCGACCGGATCGGCTGCGGCTGCTGCTGGCCGCGGAGTCGGCCGGTGCCCTGATCGCCGCCGAGATGCGATACCACGGGATGCCCTGGAACGTGGCTGTCCATGATCAGCAGCTGACGGCCTTGCTGGGTCCCCGCCCGCGGCACGGGGGCCGGCCGGTACTACTGGAGCAGCTGGCAGCTGAGGTACGCGGCGCCTTGACAGCGCCCAAACTGAACCCGGACTCAGCCACCGAGCTGCTCCGAGCGCTGAAGGCGGCCGGCATCGAGTGCCAGACGACGCGGCAGTGGGAGCTGCAGCGGATCAGGCATCCGGTCATTCCAGCACTGCTCAGATACAAGAAGCTGTCCCGGCTGTTGTCGGCCAACGGTTGGGCCTGGATAGATTCCTGGGTGCAGCAGGGGAGATTCCACCCCGACTATGTGCCGGGCGGTGTCGTCACCGGGCGCTGGGCGACCAGGGGTGGTGGCGCCCTGCAGCTACCGAAGCAGATCAGGGCAGCCGTGCAGGCCGATCCGGGCTGGAAGCTGGTGGTCGCTGATGCGGCCCAGCTGGAGCCGCGGGTGCTGGCTGCGATGGCGAGGGACGAGCGGATGGCCGAGGCCGGTCGTGGCCTGGACCTTTATCAGGGGCTGGTGGACTCGGGCATCGTTGACACCCGGGAGCACGCCAAGGTGGCGATGTTAGGTGCCCTCTATGGGGCGACCTCCGGTGAGGCAGGCCAGCTGATGCCCCGACTGCTGCGCGCCTACCCGAAGGCCACCGGCCTGGTCGAGGAGGCGGCCCGAACGGGAGAGCGCGGCGGCACCGTCAGCACCTGGCTGGGGCGGACCTCGCCGCTGCCACCGGAGTCCTGGCGACAGATTCAGCGCCGGGCGAGCCAGCCGGACGCAGGCGCCGCCGAGGAGCGCCGAGCCCGGAGCGCTGCTCGGGAATGGGGCCGGTTCACCCGCAACTTCGTGGTCCAGGGCAGCGCCGCCGAGTGGGCGCTGTGCTGGCTGGCCCAGCTGCGCAACCAGCTGGCCGGCCTGGCCGGACCGGGTGAGGGGGTGCCTCGGCTGATCTATTTCCTGCATGACGAGGTGATGGTGCACAGCCCGGCAGCCAAGGCCGGCGAGGTTGCCGAGGTGATCCGTACGGCTGCCGGCCAGGCCGGGGAACTGCTGTTCGGCACGTTCCCGGTCGAGTTCGCGCTCAGCATCGCCATCGTCGACAACTACGCCGAGGCGAAGTGAGGCCGGTTACCGTCTATCCGCTGACCGGTAACCGGACCGAAAAGCAGGTATGGCCGGGTTCGCTCTGGACGGATACCTGACCATGATGCGCCTCCACCACTGCAGCCACAATGGCCAGCCCCAGACCGGTGCTCCCCTCCTCGTTCTGCCGGACTCGGCTGGAGTCGGCCCGGACGAACCGCTCGAAGATGTGTGGCTGAGCTGCCAGCGGGACCCCTGGGCCGTTGTCGCTGACAGTGATCGTGGCCGTATCGCCGTCGATGGCCAGCCCGGCCTGGACCCGGGTCCCGGGCGGGGTGTGAGTGCGAGCGTTGGCGAGCAGGTTCACCACCACCTGGTGGAGCCGGTTCGCATCACCGGTCACCTCGACCGGTTGCTCGGGCAGCTGCAGTGACCAGAGATGATCGCGTCCGGATACCTGGGCGTCGTTGACGGCGTTGATCACCATCTCGGTAAGGTCGACAGTGAGATGATCAAGGTCTGGACCGGTGTCGAGTCTGGCTAGCAGCAGCAGATCCGCCACCAGGTGGGACATCCGGTCGGTCTCGGACTCAACCCGGGACATGGCGTACGCCGTTTCGGCCGGCATCTGGTCGCGGTCATGCCGGGTCAGCTCGGCATAGCCCCGGATGGCGGCCAGCGGGTTCCGCAGCTCATGCGACGCGTCAGCAACAAACTGGCGCACCTTCATCTCGCTGGCCCGGCGGGCGGCGAGTGCCGCGTCGACGTTGACCAACATGTGATTCAGGGCATGGCCGACCCGGCCTACCTCGCTGGTCGGGCTGGCATCCTCGGGCGGCACCCGCACCGTGATAGGTGTGTCGCCGCGGCTGAGCTCGAGCTGTGACACCTGCTGTGCTGTGCCGGCCAGCCGGTTCAGCGGTCGCAGGCTCTGCTTGATCAGCAACCAGGCGCCCAGCGCTGCGATGATCATTGCCAGCAAGGTGACGGCGATCTCCAGCCAGATGAGCTGATGCAGGGCCTGGTCCACCGAAGCGAGCGGCAGCCCGACTGCGACGATGAGCCCCTCGGCTGTCGTATAGGTGAGCACTCGGTACCGGCCCAGCCCGTCCAGGCTGAAGGAGTGTGGCCCGCTTTGGGCCCCGGCCCCGGCCACCTGCTGGACGGCTGAAGCCAGCACCGTCTTCATCGCGCCACCTTCGCCCAGCACGTTGGCGTGCGGCAGGTCATCGGGCGGCCAGATGATCAGCAAGGTACCGATTGGCTGCCCGGGTAGGTCGATCCCCGGTGGTGCCTGATGCTCTCTGGCCTGACCGGCATCCGGACCGTCACGGATCACCCGGCTCTGCACCGCGGTCAGTTGGTCATCCACCTGGCCGACCAGCAGCTGACGAGCGGCCAGCGCGGTGAAGGCGCTGAGCGCCACCGCGACAGCGGCGACCAAGGTGACCATCTGGATCACCATCCGCCGGCCGAGGGAGGCACGACCGAGATGGCCGGCCGGACCTGGCGGATCGGCGGTTGGGTCAGACGGCTCGACGGTGAGGTGCGGCGGCTCGGCGGTGGGACCGGGTGGTGGCGCGGTGGTCGGGTCGGGCTGAGTCGCGGGACCGGGCGGGAGGCCGCGGTCGGCCGGCAGTCCGGGCATCAGCTGGCCGGACGGAGCAGGTACCCGGCGCCCCGCATGGTGTGGATCATCGGGGCCCGACCGGCGTCGATCTTCTTGCGCAGGTAGGAGATGTAGAGCTCGACCACGTTGGCCTGGCCGCCGAAGTCATAGTTCCAGACCCGGTCCAGGATCTGTGCCTTGGACAGCACCCGCTTGGGGTTGCGCATCAGATAGCGCAGCAGCTCAAACTCGGTCGCGGTCAGCTTGATCTGCTGACCCGCCCGGGTCACCTCATGGCTGTCCTCGTCCAAGGTCAGGTCGCCGACCACCAGCGTGGACGTGTTGCGGACCGAGACGGCACTGGTACGGCGCAGCAGGCCACGGAGCCGGGCGATCAGCTCCTCAAGGCTGAAGGGCTTGGTGACGTAGTCGTCCCCACCGGCAGTCAGTCCACCGATCCGGTCGGCGACCGCATCCCGGGCGGTCAGAAAGATCACCGGTACGTCCGGGTTGTCGGCCCGGATTCGCCGCATTACCTCGAGCCCGTCGAAGTCGGGCAGCATCATGCCGAGTACGATCGCGTCCGGCTGGGTGTCCCGGGCGGCAGTGACGGCCGCCCTCCCGGTCGCCGCCGTCGTCACCTGCCAGCCCTCGTACCGCATCGCCATCGACAGCAGCTCGGTCAGGCTGGTCTCGTCGTCAACGGCCAGCACCCGGACCGGGGAGCCATCGGGTCGGGTGATCTGTGCCGGGCGGTGCCCGCACGGTTTCTGGTCATCCGCAGCTGCTGCCATGGACCCAGACTGGCACGCGGTCCTGCACCCAGGCTGTGGGCTTGCTGTGCGTGTGCTGTGAAAACTTCTGCCGACCCGTCACATTTTCACCAGTATTGTCGGCGTGTCGATGAGGTTTTGACGGGTCGGCCCAAATTCTGAGCGGTACTGGAGGCTGGGATGCTAGCTAGCTGCGGGCGGAACGGGTGCGGGCGGAGGCAGGGTCGTCGTAGTCGGTGTCGGCCAGGTCGGGGTCGGACTTGTCACTGCGGAACAGCCGGTCAACTGATGCCCTGCCGGCGCCGTACACCACGAACAGCAGCGCCAGGACGCCGAGGATGACGTTGTACTCCCAGCCT
>JBBSQO010000003.1:0-15959 GCA_038244025.1 Propionibacteriales bacterium | reverse complement strand
GCCGTCCGAAAACGTCCAGGTGACCGAGGTGACCCGGCGATACTCGCCATAACGTTCTTTGCCGGTTTTCGGGTCGGTCTTGGCATAGCCGTTGATCAGGCCGACCTCGGCGACCTTGGACGCTTGCGGAAGGTCGAGCGTGAGCTTCTCACCAATTGCTGCGCCATCACAACGCCAGGCGGTGCTCGGGTCGCCGTCGGTCACCAGACCCGCGTTGTAGCTCACCCGGTTGCCGGCGCCGTCGGCGGCCGGCTTTGCCGTGCAGTCGGCAGTCACCTCCGTTGGCGTAACAGCCACCACCAGACCGTCCCAGGGCCGCTGCTGCGCGGGCGCCTTGGTGGCAGGTTGCCTGGTCGGCTGCTGGCTGGTAGCCGCGCCGCTGGCCGCTGGTGGTGCTTCTTGGCCGGTTGCGGTAGCCGCCGGCGTTGCACTCATCGAGTTGAGCAGCACGACGAATCCCACCACCAGGATGGCCACCAGCAGCATAGCCAGACCAATAAAGATCATCGGCCAGCGGTGCCTGGCCCGCTCAATCAGTTCGGCCGGGTTCTGGTCAAGAGCTTCGACCTGGGGTGCAACTGCCGTCTCGCCCGGCGCGTGCCTGCCGTACCAGGACTGCTGGGTTTGCCCTGGCTCTTCTCCGGGCCCATCCGGCTGCGGGCCCTCACCCCACATTGGCACCCGGTCAGGATGGTCGGGCGGCAGCTCCCCACCCCGTCCGGGCGAGGAGTGCGCCGGCTCGGTGCGATAGAGCCAGCCGTACGTATCATCGGGATTTTGTGACTCCGGTGGAGTCAGCGCCGGCTGGAAATGTCGTGGCCGGGACGGCAGGGCAGGTTGCTCACCACGTCGGGCCTGGATGCCATCGGGCCGATACAGCTCCTCGTACCGCTCCCGGCCGGGCGGCGGGGTGTCAGCGCCCGGCATCGAAGGCGATGAAGGGTCGTTCCCAGGGGGTGGCTCGGACATGGCGCCCCAACTTTAGCGCACGCCACTGTGGCAGGGATCGCCTCGAGGAGTCGAGGCACGCTGCTAACCGCCGGCAAAGGGTGGCAAAATTTCCACCTGTACGTCATTGGTCAACGGCTGCTCCAACTCGGCGTCCGATGCCGCGATACCGTCGACCAAGACCGAACTCAGCCTCAGAACTCGGACGAAACGCTGCTCGGCGTCTCGGAATTCGGACGCGTTGTTCAGCGCCTCGCGAACACTCGGCGCCTCGAACTCCTCAGCATCGACACCTGCGGCGGCTCTGGCGCCGGCCCAGTAGCGAATCCGGATCTTCTGCATAGCGTTATCCTCACTGCTGTGGCAACCCTGCTCTTGCTGACCAACGATAGACACGGCTCCGCCGAAGTGCTACCGGCGCTGACCTTCCTATCCCACCAGGTGCGGATCGCAGCGGCGGAGATGACCGCCTTGCTGGATGCTCCGCCGGCTGACGTGGTCCTTCTTGATGCCCGCCGCGGGCTGGCGGCTGCCCGTTCGCTCTGCCGGCTGATTGGTGCCACCGGCAAAAACTGCCCACTGCTGGTGATCGTCAACGAGGGTGGTCTCGCGGCCCTTTCTCACGACTGGGGCTTCGATGACCTGCTGCTGGACAGTGTTGGACCGGCCGAGCTGGAATCGCGGCTCCGGCTTGCCCTGGCGCCGGTGCTGGAGGACCCGGCCACGGCGGTCCTGCGGTCCGGCGGCATTGTGATCGATGAGGCCGGCTACTCGGCTCAGCTGGACGGCGAACCACTCGATCTCACCTATACCGAGTTCGAGCTGCTCAGGTACCTGGTCTCCCATCCTGGACGGGTCTTCAGCCGCCAGCAGCTGCTCAGTGATGTCTGGGGTTACGACTACTACGGCGGCACCCGCACCGTCGACGTGCACGTCCGGCGGTTACGGGCCAAGCTCGGGCCCGACTACGAGTCGGTGATCGGCACCGTACGGAACGTCGGCTACCGCTTGGTCTCGCCCAGCACGCCAGGTTAGCGCGCGCGCTGGTCCTGCCGGTCAATGAGCTGGCGGATGTGGTTCGACACCGTGCCGGGTGGTCCACTGACCCGGACGTACTGGACGCCGCCAAGAACCTGGGCGACGACCAGGGTCAACAAGCCAAGGACCAGCAGCCAGTAGGCGGTCGCGTCGGGCGACGATCGGACCAACGCGGCCAGATAGGTCCAGATGCCTGCTGCCACAACAAGGTACGACACGAGATGCACCAACCAGGACGCCTTGCGCCACGATTCGAGGTCAATGTCCTTCGCGCCGGTGAACTCCACCATCGCGCGCCACCAGGCGAGATGCTGGAAGGTGGTGACGGCCAGCATCAGCACACTGCAGATCAGGGCGGCAACGGCCCAGGATTGCCCATCGGACCCGGCAAAGATGGGGTACAGCACCAATCCGGCCACCGTCGCTACCACGGAAACCACCGAGAACAGGTCCCCGAGCTGGGCCTTGCGCATGGCCGGCTTCATCCGGGCGGCAATGGCCGGCTGGGCAAAGGTGCCATAGTCGGCAATCTGGTCCCGGTGGTATTCCTCATCAAGCATGGTGGCCCCCATTCGGTGTTGCTGGCCCGTTCGATGTAGCCGGCAAACTGGCCGGCCACACATCCGTCACAGTGTTGTCGTGGTCGGCACGATACGCCGCCAGCGCCACCGCTGTCGCCAGCAGCCCGTCCCGGCCATCGGGTGACGGCATCCGAGTCGCACGAATCGCGCTCAGGAACTCGATCAGCATCGCGCGGTTGGCGTTGGCACCAAACCGCAGCAGCCGGGTGCGGTCGGAGCTGACCAGCAACTGTTCGCCGAACGGATCAACCGACACCACCCCGGCATCACCAACCACCTCCAGCGTGAGCCCGCCCCAGACCGGGTAGTGCGGCAACCGGCTCCACGAGGCGTCGATGGAGCCAATCAGGCCGCCGTCGAAGGTCAGCTGGATCAGACCACCGGTCTCCACCCCGAGCTCCGGCGTGACCAGGGCATTCATCTGGGCGTATACCGACAGCGGACGTTGCCCGCTCAGCCAGCACATCAGGTCGGCCAGATGCACTGTGTGGTCGATCACCGAGCCACCACCGGACAAGGCGGGATCGGTGAACCAGCCACCCGGGCAGCTACCTGGGTTCGACCCCGCCATCGCCACCAGCACACCTAGCTCCCCGCCGTGCACCATCGCGGCCAGCCGCCTGACTTGTGACGCGAAACGCATCGGGAAGGCGGTCATCAGTCCGACGCCGGCAGCCGTACAGGCGTCGATCATGGCCTGGCCATCGGCCAGGGAGAGGGCCAGCGGCTTCTCGCACAAGACATAGACACCCGCAGCCGCGGCCAGCTCAGTCAGCCGCCGGTGCTCGGAGGTTTCGGCACAGATGACCACCCCGTCGCAGCCACTCAGCAGCGCCTGATAAGAGTCGACCAGCTGCATACCATCGATCACCGGCGACTGCCGGCCGGCTGCTTCCGCGTCCGGGTCGGCAGCCAGCACCTCGACGCCAAGCTGCTGCAGCACGGCGACATAGCCGGTCGCATGGACATGCGCAAAGGACATCACACCGATTCTCATCACCAGCTCCCCGCTGCCGGTGTGAGGATGTCGCCACTGTCGGGCCCGGCAAGATCATCGGGAACTGGGCTGGGCGTCTGCGGCCGGCCGGTACGAATCGACTCCCGAACGGCGAGGGCTACCGACAGCGCCCTGACAGCATCCAATGGGCTGACCCTCGGCCGGCTGCCCCGTTCCAGGGTGGAGAGAAAATCTCGCAGCTGGTGGGTGAAGGGAGTGTCGCCAAACATCACCGGTAACAAGCCGGCCACGCTGTCGAGCTCCGCCCGGTCCACCCTGAGCTGGGCATGATCTGCTGAGTCATGGCTCAACATCCCTTGTGAGCAAGCGATCTCGAACGACGTCTCGAACCCCCCAGCCAGCGCCCAGGAACCGGTCACCCGACTGATGGCCCCCGACCGGTGGGTGAGGGTCGCCACACAGTAGGTCTGGGCGCCACCACGTTTGGGCAGCGTAGCAGCAGCAAACACCCGGGTCACCTCGCCGCCAAACCAGATTGCCTGGTCAAGATCATGAAGCATCAGGTCGACGGCGATACCGCCGGACTGTTCCTCGTCGTGCATCCAGCTGGTGCTGCTCGGCTGGGCACTGGCCCGGCGGAACGAGAGGACCGCAGGTTCGCCGTACGCACCGCTGTGGACTGCCTGCCACGCCGCGAAGTACTCACCGAAATAGCGCACCACCTGGCCGACCAGCAGCCGCACCCCGCGATCACGGCAGTGCCGGATGGCGGACACTGCATCGTCCACCCCCAGTGCAAAGGGTTTTTCACAGATGACGTCACACCCGGCATCGGCTGCTGCCCTGATCAGTGCGGTATGCGTTGGCGTCGGCGTGCAGATGTCGACCATATCCACGGCGGCCAGCAGACCGTCCAGCGTGTCATGCTGCCTGGTCCAGTCGGGACGGATCGGTACTAGCGAGTGATCATAGGTGTGCACCTCCAACGCCCGGCCACCGAGGGCGATTCGCTCCTGCTGCAGGGTCCGCCAGGCATCGAGGTGGGCAGCCGAGATGCCGCCCAGACCGATCACTCCACAACGCATAACCAACGAGCATAGAGGTTCGTGGTCAGCGCTGGTCGATGCGGTCAGAATCCGATCCGGCCAGCGGTTCCGTTGCGGCCGGTGGGTACTTCTGCCCGCGACCGAAGACGAACCAGGTCAGCACCGCGGTGCCGACGCTCACGACCGCCAGCAGCACCAAGCCCAGACTGTAGTGCCCGGTGCCACCGTAGATGGCCCCCATCACCAGCGGCGGGATAAATCCGCCGAGGCCGCCGGCCGCGCCAACCAAACCGGTAACGGCGCCGACCTTGGCCGGTTCGACTCGTCGGCCGACCAGGGCGAATACGGCACCGGCAGCAGCGCCGAGCACGGCAGCCAGACCGAGGAAGGCAATGGTGCTGAACGGCATCAGCGGCAGCTCCAACGCCGCAACCACGGCTAGCGCGGCCGCGCCGAGGTAGCAGACCAGCAAGACCCTCACTGCGCCGATCCGATCCGAGAGCCAGCCACCGAGCGGCCGGGCGACCACCGCCAAGATCACGAAACCGGCAGTGCGCAGGGCCGCATCGCTGTGCTTAAGGTGATACGCATTGGTCAGGTAGGTCGGCAGGTAGACGCTGAACGCGACGAAGCCACCAAAGGCAATGGCGTACAGCCAGGACAGCTGCACGGTGATCGGCCGGGCCAGCGTCTGGATGATTGTCGTCCACATCGACCCGGTCGGCGCTGGCCGTCCAGGGGGGTTACGCAACAGCAGCCGGGCACAGATCGCATAGAGAGCGAGCACCACAGCCACCAGGATGAAGGGTGCCGGTCGGCCCCACCGGTCGGCGATCTGGACGGTACTGAAGGCAGCAATAGCGGTACCGCCGGTGCCCGCCCCGAAGATCCCGATGGCCAGCCCACGCCGCTCGAGCGCGAACCACGAGTTGACGAACGGGACGCCGACGGCGAATGAGGTGCCGCCCAAACCGAGGAAGACTCCGCCGATCAGTACGGCCGGATAGCTATTGCCCGCCAGGCCGACGAACAGCACCGACGGGATGGTCAAAGCGCTGACCAGCGGAAACATCGCCCGCGCACCGAACCGGTCGGTGAGCCAACCGACCGGGATCCGGCCGAGCGAGCCGACGATGACGGGTATCGCGACGACCAGGGACTGCTGGATCGAGGTGAGCCCGAACTCGGTGGCGAATACCGAGCCGAGCGGGCTGATCAGCGACCAGGCCCAGAAGCACACCATGAAACCGAAGGTGGCGAGGACGAGCATGCGGTTCGCAGTTCGGGCGTCAAGGTCCGCCGGAGACATCTCTCTCCCTTCGGGACAAAGGATCTGCTACCTCGAGTGGTACCTGGGCACGCGATCTGAGGAGTGCGTTTGCCCGGGTCACTGTAGGTGGTCTGAGAACTACATCATGTCGGCGGCCTACGGCACAACTTCCGAGTGCCGCTAGCGTTGGTCCATGACCGACGTCGATCGAGCGAAGCGGCTTGAGCTCACCACCGAGGTTCGTGACCAGGTGCTCAGCCTGCGGGACACGGCCAGGGCGCACGATGGCGTATCCCCGTTGAACGAGGACGCGCTGCTGGTCATCAATGCCGGCAGCCAGGGGCCCGAGCACGTCCACCTATGCGTGCTGCGGCAGACGGCTCTGGTCGGCTATGCGCAGCTCGATATCGGCGCCGAGGCACCAACAGCACAGTTGGTGATCGACCCGGCGCATCGGCGCCAGGGGCTGGGCACGGACCTGCTTGATGCGCTTGCGGCGATCGCCCATGACGACCTCCGGGCCTGGGCCTTCGGTAATCTCCCGGCCGCCCAAGCACTGGCCCGGCAGCACCAGCTGGTACCGGTCCGGCAGCTGTTGATCATGCAGCACGAGTTGGGCGAAGCCCGTAGTAGCCGGCCAGCACCGGAGGGGATCAAGATCCGCCCTTTCCGGCCGGGTCGAGATGACCAGGCCTGGCTGGCCCTCAATGCCCGTACCTTCGCCGACCATCCAGATCAGGGACAGCTGGACAACCAGGGTCTGCGAGCGCGGCTTGCTGAGCCCTGGTTTGACCCGGCTGGCTTCCTGCTGGCCGACCGGGGCGGCGAGCTGGTGGGCTTCCACTGGACTAAGCGGGAGGATGCCGACACCGGTGAGGTGTACGTGCTGGGGGTCGACCCGGCTGCCGCCGGCTTGGGCCTGGGCGGAGCACTGCTCGATGCCGGCCTCGCCCGCTTGAGTTCCATCGGTGTTCACCGGGTGCTGTTATATGTGGAGGCAGACAACAACCGGGCCGTGGGTATGTACGCCTCCGCCGGCTTTGCCGTCATCAACCGTGATGTGATGTACGCCCACCAGGGGCGGGGAGGCCACGAGCACCGATGAACTCGATCGATACCAAGCTGGAGGCGCCTACCGCCAGATCAGACACCGCCGGAACTGACGCGGACGGGGTGGAAACAGCCGCCGATCTTGCTCCGCTGCCCGCTGATCGGTTTTCCGACCGGGAGCTGTCCTGGCTCGCCTTCAACGAGCGGGTACTCGACCTGGCCCGGGACAAGATCCGGGTGCCGCTGCTGGAGCGCGCCAAGTTCCTGGCCATTTTTGCCAACAACCTGGACGAGTTCTACATGGTCCGGGTGGCTGGGCTGAAACGGCGCATTGCCGCCGGTGTCGCGGTGCCCGGCGTCAGCGGTCTGATGCCACGCGAGCTCCACGACGCGCTGCTGGCGAGCACCCGGGAGCTGATGACCGAACACGCCCGGGTGTTCACCAAGGAGATTCGTCCCGAGCTGGCCGCTGAAGGGATCGAGATCCTGCGCTGGGACCAGCTGCAGGCTGCCGAGAAGGACCGGATGCGGTCCTACTTCTCCGAGCGCATCTTCCCGGTGCTGACTCCGCTCGCCGTTGATCCATCCCACCCGTTCCCCTACATCTCCGGGCTGTCGATCAACCTCGCCGTACTGGTGAAGAACCCGCAAACCGGTGTCCGCCAGTTCGCCCGGGTCAAGGTGCCGACGGTGCTGCAACGCTTCCTGCAGCTGGCCGCTGGGCGCTTTGTGCCGCTGGAAGATGTCATCGCACGTCATCTGGACCAGCTCTTCAGTGGCATGCAGGTCGTCCAGCACCATACCTTCCGGGTGACCCGTAACGAGGACGTCGAGGTGGAGGAGGATGATGCCGAGAACCTGCTCTTCGCGCTGGAGAAGGAGCTGCTCCGGCGCAAGGTGGGGCGTCCATCGGTACGGCTTGAGGTCGAGGATGACATGGACCCCCGGATGCTCGAGCTCTTGATGAGCGAGCTCGACATCAGCGAGCGGGAGGTCTTCGGTCTGCCGGGCCCGCTGGATCTGCGCGGCCTCTTCTCCCTGAGCGACATCGACCGTGAGGACTTGAAGTACCCGGCGTTTCTACCCTCCACCCATCCGCATCTGGCCGAGGTGGAGACCTCCCAGCCCGCCGACATGTTCGCCGCCCTCAAGCAGCGCGACGTGTTGCTGCACCATCCGTACGACTCCTTCGCGACCAGCGTGCAGCGGTTCATCGAGCAGGCCGCCGCCGACCCGCAGGTCCTCGCCATCAAGCAGACCCTCTACCGCACCTCGGGTGACTCGCCGATCGTCGACGCGCTGATCGAAGCCGCCGAGGCAGGCAAGCAGGTCCTGGCGCTGGTCGAGATCAAAGCGCGATTCGACGAGCAGGCCAACATTGCCTGGGCCCGCAAGCTGGAGGAGTACGGCTGCCATGTGGTGTACGGGATGGTCGGGCTGAAGACGCACTGCAAGCTGTCCATGGTGGTCCGCGACGAACCGGACGGCCTGCGACGCTATGCCCATATCGGCACCGGGAACTACAACCCCAAGACGGCCCGGACCTATGAGGACATGGGGCTGCTGACTGCCAACCCGATCATCACCGAGGACATCGCCCGGCTGTTCAACCACCTGTCCGGCATGTCCGCCGAGACCCAGTATCGGCGATTGCTGGTGGCACCGCACGGTATCCGTACCGGTCTGATCGAGCGGATCAACAATGAGATCGCCAACCAGATCGCCGGCAGACCTGCCGGCATCAAGATCAAGGTCAACTCCTTGGTCGACGAGGACATCTCCGATGCGCTCTACCGTGCGTCTCAGGCCGGAGTGCCGGTTGACCTGTGGGTGCGCGGCATCTGCACCATCCGGCCCGGAATAGAAGGCCTGAGCGAGAACATCCGGGTCCGGAGCACGCTGGGACGGTTCCTGGAGCACAGCCGGCTGTTCTGGTTCGCCGACGCCGGCACGCCCACCGTTGGCATGGGCTCGGCCGACCTGATGCACCGAAACCTGGACCGTCGGGTCGAGGTGCTGGTCTCGATCACCAACAGCCAGCACATCGCCGAGATCCGTGGGCTGTTCGACATCGCCTTCGATGCCCAGACCGCGGCCTGGTGGCTGGGCCCGGACGGCTGGTCGGAGCACACCAGCGACGCGCAAGGGACGCCGCTGGTCGACCTGCAGGAGTATTTGATCACCGCCAAGAGCCGTCGGCGGGCCAAGTCGGAGATGTCGCCGTTGTGGCGGGTGAGCGACGAGCCCGCGAGCGATCTCAACCCTGGCAGTGATGGGCAGCGGTGACGCTCATCGAAGCCGGCGGCGCGGTCGTCACCCGGGCGGGCGACGGCGACACCGAGGTGTTGATCATCCACCGGAACCGCTACGATGATTGGACGCTGCCCAAGGGGAAGACTGAGCCGGCCGAACCGTTGCCGGCGACCGCCGTACGTGAGGTCTCGGAGGAAACCGGGGTACGGATCCGGCTCGGCGTGCCGCTGGACCAGGTCGGCTACCCAACCTCCAAGGGAGACAAGCTGGTGTCCTACTGGGGTGCCACCGCGCTGCATGTGGTCCACCGGGACCCGGACCATGAGGTCGACGTCGTCCAATGGCTGCCGATCACGGCTGCCCTGAAGCGGCTCACTTTCGACCATGATCGTTTCATCCTCCAGCAGTTTCTCAAGCAGCCCGCCACCACCCCGCTGATCCTGGTCCGGCATGCCAAGGCGATGGACCGCAAGTCCTGGCAGGGCAAGGATGCCGCCCGCCCGATCAATGCCCGTGGTCACCGGCAGGCTGAGGCCCTGGTGCCGATCCTGTCCGCGTTCGGGACCCGGTCCTTGGTAAGTTCGAGTTCCAACCGATGCATCAGCACGCTGCTGCCGTACGCGACGAGCCGAGAGCTCACCATCGACCGGCACGGCATCCTGAGCGAGGAGGAGGGCGCCGACGATCCCGTCGGCGTTAGCGAACTGATCACCAAGATCCTCAAGGCCACCGGGAAGTCACAGACTCCGACCGCGATCTGCTGTCACCGACAGGTCCTGCCCCACATCCTGGCCGGGATGAGCCTGCCTGAGCGGAGCCTGGCGACCGCGGAAAGCCTGGTCGCTCACGTCACTGCCGACGGTGCCGTGCACGCGATCGAGGTCCACCCGTCACTGGCCTAGCTCACCACTGATGGTTAGCCAGCGAGGATCTATTCCTGGGTCCCCCTTGCCTAGACATCGGCCTCGATCCGAACGGACACAAGAAAGGCATGTCGGCCCCGGTCGCCAACTGGGACGTGCCTGACATCAAGGCGAGCTTCCAACAGCTTGTCGACGCTGGGGCCTCCGAGCATGAGGAGTAGCCGTCTGGTTGTGGGCGATCGTGATTGACACCGTTGTCGCGATCATTGCAGCGATTGTCGGTCAGCGACTGCTGTCCAGGCTCAACGGCTTCCCAAGCATCCCAGTCAACGAAGCCACCTTGAGTCCTACGAGCATCATCGCCGCGATCGCTCTTGCGGTGGCCAGTCTGATCGGCGCCATCCTCGGCGGACTTGCCGGCATGCGCTTCCATCGCAGGGTCGACAGGGTAAATCTCGAACGCCAGTAGAAGGACGAGGCTATCCCACCGTCTGCGCTGACCTTGTCAGTGCCTTGGCCACCCCCTTGGGTCACCTGTCACTGCGAATAGAATCGTGGCCGTGAGCAGCCAAGCAGGATGGTATCCGGATCCGGGCGGCCAAGCGGGCATGTACCGGTACTGGGACGGGAACGCCTGGTCGGCGGCCACCTCACCCATTCCGACCGCCGCCCCGCCGAGCTCGGGCATCGGCAGCCAGCAGCCGACCCAGCCCGGTTATGGCCAGCAGTACGGCGAACAGGGGTACGGGCACCAGGGGTACGGGCAACGGGCCTACGGGCAACAGCCCGGCTCGGCGTACACCAACTACCAGCAGGCGGCCAGCAAGAAAACCCCGATCGGCTGGTGGATCGGGGGCGCCGCGCTGGTCCTGGTGCTGGTCCTCGTCGGAGTCTTTGCTGTCCGGGCCATCAGCAACAGTACCGGCGGCGGCGGCAATGGCCCGGGCGGCACGGCCACCACCGACGTCTGCCCACCGGAGGACACCAAGGCACCCACGCCGGTCCCGCAGCCCAATGATGGCCGAGTCCATGGTGGCCAGCTGTCCTACCCGATGCTGCCGCCGCCCTGGTCGGCTCCGAGACCAGACGACCGGGTGCCGTTTGGCCGCGGCGTGTTGTCCCAGACCGTCACCATCGAACCCAACTATGACGGCCTGGGTCGCAGCTGGGTGGCGTCGGTGATCGTTGGCGAGCTGCTGGCCGGGGACGGCTTCTTCTCACCGCAACAGGGCTCGGAGATCGTGGCCAAGTGCGTCATCGGCCGGTTCTACGGCAACGCCGAGGTCGGCCGCGACGACTTGGTCAACAAGGCCATAACCGTGGACGGCAAGGAGGCCTGGGAGGTGGAGTCACACCTGACCTTCGACATCCCCAAGCTGAAGACCAAGGGCGAGCTGATGATCATCGTGATCGTCAAGACCAGCGCCACCGCGTCCAGCTTGTTCTATGCGTCCATTCCGGACACCTCACCCGGGCTGGTCCAGCCAGCCCGGGACACGATGAAGAGCCTCAAAGTGACCAGCTGATTATTTACCCTGCTTGATCAGTCACAGTCGGCCATGCCGCGGTCAGCCTTCATCGTGATCACCCGGGTGGCCTTCTGGTGAACCACAGTAGCGAAGTCCGGGTCGGACTTGGCCTTCACCCGTACTGCCTGAACCATCGTGGTGAGCGACGACGGATCGGCATCAATCACGAAGTCGCCGCCCGCAATGAGGAACCGCACCGCTCGCTCCCCGGCCGGCAGCCAGGTCACGGACTTGGCCGAGCCAAGATCATCGGAGATGACCACACCATCGAAGTTCAGGTCCTTGCGGATCATGCCCTCGACCACGGTGGCTGAGAACGCGGCTCGGTTGTCCGGGTCGATCTTCGTATAGGTCGCGGTGCTGACCATCACCATGTCGGCGCCCTTCTTGACCCCCTGCTGGAATCCCTTGAGCAATACGTCATCCCGGGTAGTGCGGGAGTCGACCACCTGCTGCTCCAGGTCGGTGTTGCCGTGGACCCGGCCCAGCCCCGGGAAGTGTTTCACGCTGGTGGCCACCCCGGCCGAGTCCATGCCAGCGATGAACGCGCCCGACTTGGCCGCCACCGTCGACGGGTTGGAGCCGTATCCGCGACGCAACTTGCCAATCGGCTCATTGGCAGTACCGATCGAAGACGGCACCACATCGGCGACTGGGGCCAGGTTGATGTCGATCCCCGCCTTCTTCAGCTGTTTGCCCCAGATCGCCGCTTTGCGGGCCAGCTGACCATCGGACATGGTCGCCTGTTGCTGCGCCGACGGGATCCGATCGAAACCAGGCCCCTGCAGACGCTGGACCAGGCCGCCTTCCTGGTCGGCTGCCAGCATGACTTTGACCCCCCGGGGTGGCTTGCTGGCCGACCGGATCCGATTCGTCAGTTCCTTGATCCGGCTCACTCCGGCCTGTGAGTTCTCCAGCAGCAACACCTCCCCGACGCGGGTGTCGGCGAACCTGGCGGCAACGGAGTCGGTGAAGCCCTGGACGCTGACCCCGGCCATGAACAGTTGGCCGATCTGTTCGTCCAGGCTGAGATCGGCCGCGAGCTGTGCGCAGGAGCCGGACCCGGAACTGGGCGCCGAGCTGACCGGGCTGGACGACGCCGGAGATGAAAGACCAGGCGATGAAGAACCAGGCGTCGAGTAACCGGGCGAGGTGGATGGGCTCGGTGGTTTTGGTGCCTGGGTCAGAGCGGTGCCGGGCTCGGTACCGCACGCCGCCACCGCCAGCAAGGCCCCGGCAAGTAGCGGCGCCACGAAGATCCGGTGACGCTTCTTCGTTCTTCCACCAAGCATGCTCCGCACCTCTCCTATCCGCGGGCGTTGCCGTCCAGCGTGACACGGATGTTCGGCACCTGAACCTGACGCCGTCGCTGGCCGGAGTTGGCCTAGTGTTACCTGTGCACTGCACCGGCCCAATCCACGACTGACTGACGGAGGATCCGAATGTCGACCATCACCAGCGTAGGCCCCCGCACCCTTGCCGATGCGATCCCCGGAGGCGTGGCCCGCAACCTGGCTCTCGTCATCGGCGGCGCCGGATTCGTCGGGCTGTCCGCGCAGTTGATCATCCCGCTGCCGTTCACCCCGGTACCGCTGACTCTGCAGACCTTTGCGGTGCTGCTGACCGTCACGGTGCTGGGCAGCAGCCGGGGACTGCTCTCGATGGGGCTGTACATCGCGGCCGGGATGGCCGGGGTCCCGTGGTTCTCCGCCGGTCAATCCGGTTTCGCCTTTGCCAGCTTCGGTTATGTGATCGGTTTCCTGGCCGCCGCCGTGCTGGTCGGCACGCTGGCGCAACGTGGTGCGGACCGTACCCCGCTGCGAGCCGCCGGACTGATGGTGCTCGGCAACCTGGCGATCTACGCCGTCGGCGTGCCGTGGCTGATGCTCCAGACCGGGATGGACCTGCCCAAGGCACTGGCCCTCGGCGTGCTCCCGTTCCTGATTGGTGATGCGATCAAAATCGCCGTCGCCGCCGGCGTCCTCCCGCTCGGCTGGAAACTGGCCAACGCCAAGAAGTGAGCCCAACCAGGCCGGATTCTGGGGATCAGTGTGGGGTGGCTGGGTGCGTGAGCGGCAGGGCGAGCAGGGCGTTCTCGATCAGCTCTGGAAGTGCGGGATGGATCCAGTACTGGTCGTGGGCCATCTGCTGAGCGCTGAGGCCGCAGCTCATCGCCTGGATCAGCGGCTGGATCAGCACTGACGCCTGGTACCCAACGATGTGCGCGCCCAGCAGCTGCCCCGTATCGGGATCAGCCAGTAGCTTGGCGAAGTGCCGGGTGTCCTCCATTGCCCAGCCGTACGCCACCGACCCGTACTCCTGGATGACCTGGACAAAGTGCATGTCCTGCTCGATCGCCTGCGCCTCGGTGAGACCGACGGAGGCGACCTGGGGCTCGGAAAACACCGCGTGCGGGATGAACCGGTGATCGTGGGTGATCATCTCGTCCGGGTGCAACAGGTTGTGCTGCACCACCCGCATCTCGTGGTTGGCGACGTGCTTGAGCTGTTGGTCCGACGACACGTCGCCGAGGGCATAGATGTCGTGGTTGGTGGTGCGTTGCTGGCCATCGACGACGACATAACCGTCAGCATCAGCCTCGACTCCGGTGGCCGACAGGTTGAGGGTGTCACCATTCGGCACCCGACCGGTCGCCGCCAGCAGGACATCGGTCTCATACCTTTGTGGCAGGCCGGCGGCATCGACGGTGCACACTTGGACCCGGCCGTCCGGCAGTGCCTCGAACCGGGCGAGGTGCTCATTGAGCCGGACCGTCATCCGCTCGGCGATCAGCTCGGTGAAGCGGGCCGAGATGTCTGAGTCCTCGGCACGGAGCAGGGCGCCGGAGCGGTTGATGATGGTGACGTGTGTCCCGTACGCGGAGAACACATGGGCAAACTCGGCCGCGACATACCCGCCGCCAAGGATGATCATCGACTGTGGCAGCGAGTCCAGCCGCATCACGGTGTCCGAGGTGTGCACGAGGACATCCTCACTACCAGCCACCTGCGGGACCGCGACCCGGCTACCGGCGGCGATCACGAACCGGTCGGCGGTGACCACCTCGCCGGTACCGGTGTCCAGCGTGCAAGGACCGGTGAAGTGCGCCTCGCCGGCAAAGACCGTGACATTGTCACTCTTGGTACGCCACGTCTGGCCGCCTGCGGAGATGGAGTCGATCCGGCCGAAGATCCGGTCCCGGATCTCTGCCCAGCGCACCTGGTTCAGCTGCAGATCCACACCGAGCCTGGCCCCGGTCTCCGGGCTGTGGGCCAGGTCGGCTGGGTAGACGAACATCTTGGTCGGGATGCAGCCGACATTCAGGCAGGTGCCACCGAACACCCCTTTCTCCACCAGGGCAATATCCAGGTCCGCGAACCGCTGGTCAATCAGCGAGTTTCCCGAGCCGGAGCCGATGACGCAGAGATCAAAATGTCGCATCCGGCCATTTTGGCATTGCCGGGCCGGCAGGTTGGCATTGCCGGGCCAGAACGCCTCACTGCACCGTCCAGGTCTTGGTGTCGGTGAACATCTTCGGGCCTTCCTTGGATTCTCCACCGGAGGCGTCCTCGGCATAGCCGGAAACCGTGTACTTCCCGGCCGGCAGCTTGACCGTGAAGCTGAAGTCGCCGTAGCTACCGTTCGCGCCGCCGGTGGTCTGACCATGCTGGACGACCTTTCCGCTGCTGGCATCAGCTACCTCCCATCGGAGCGTTCCCTCGAAGGAGGTGGAGGAACCCTTGACGGTGACGGTGCCGGCCTTGTCGGTCTGTCCCTGTTGCGGATCGGTGATCCAAATCGGCGCTCGCGCTTGCGGGTCCCGGCCCATGGGCTGGCCCAGCTGGACGCTTCCCCAGACGGTCGAGGGCTTGCCGTCCACCAGGACGGTGACCTTGCCGGACGTCTGCGCGGCCGCGGTGGCGGTCCAGATCAGCTGCTGGATGGCAAGTTTCGCCTCCTGCGCGCCAGCGACGGAGCCGGCAAACGCATCGGCGGAGAGGTCGACGGTGAGAGCGTTGCCCGCCGGGGTCACCGTAATCCGAGAAGCCGGCCGCCAGGGCGTGCGGTAGTCGCTGTCCAGCGGAGCAAGCCGGGTCATGGCGCGGACCGCCGAGGCGGTCCGGTTGCCAACATTGGGTACCTGCCGGAACTCACGATAGAGCCATGACTGCGTCTTGGAGTCGCCGAGATAGTAGATCGGTACCCCGCCCACCATCGTCGGGCTGGTTGCGGTCTGGTCGCCGGACGGAGTGGTACTGGTGGTCGAACCACCACCGTCGGGAGTGCCGGGCGATTTCGTCGTCGATGCTGGGGCGCTGGAGGCTGGGGCGCTCGAGGCTGTGGCACTGGAGGCCGGGGCACTGGAGGCCGAGGTGGTGCTCGAGGTGCTGGCCGCAGGCTGGCGGCGTACCGCCGGCGTACG
>JBBSQO010000002.1:0-17887 GCA_038244025.1 Propionibacteriales bacterium | reverse complement strand
TGCCGGCGTCGATTTCCAGTGCGTACTGCAGCAGGCCGAGCGTGAACGGGGCGATGGAGAACGCTGTCCAGGGCAAGTTGAGCGGTCCGAGTGCCCGGTTCTCGAAGGCCCACAGACTGTAGGCGATCAGTACGGTCGACGCCGCCAGGATCCAGACGAACCGCAGGTAGGAGGCCGAGTAACGCTCCAGGGACCGTCGGGTTCCCGCCTCCGCACCGAGGGCGATGAACTCGCTGTAGCGCTTGCCGGCCACCATGAACAGCGAACCGAAGGAGGCGACCAGCAAGAACCATTGGCTGAGGTCGATACCGCTGGCAACGCCGCCAGCAATAGCCCGGAGCAGGAAACCGGAGGCCACCATGGCCAGGTCAACGACAGGTTTATGCTTGGCGAAGACTGAGTAGAGGATCTGCAACCCGACATAGATGACCAGCGTGATCCCCAGGTAGACCGAGGTGAAAAAGCCGAGCGCCAGACCGATCACGCCGGTAGTGCAGGCCAGCACGATGGCGGCGGAGGTGCCCAGCTCACCCGCCGGGATCGGTCGAAGTCGCTTACGCGGATGAAGCCGGTCCTCCTCGATGTCGCGGACATCGTTGACCAGGTAGACACAGGCGCTGACCAGGCAGAAAGCGATGAAGGCCAGGGCCGTGTGTCCGAGGACACGGGTGTTGAAAAGTTCGCCGGCCGCCAGCGGGGCAGCGACAACCAGGACGTTCTTGATCCACTGCTTGGGCCGCATCGCCCGGATAGCGGCGGGAAGGTGTGATCGCTGGGGAACGTCCGGCGGCGTCAGCCCCGGACTCTGTCGAACCGTCATGTCGTGGCTCAGGGTATCGCCATTGCTTCACCGGCGCCGGGTCGGAGTCGGTGCTCACCCTGCGGCAGAGTCGTGACCCGACCGGCCCGAGAAAAGCGCCCTCAATCCCCGCCTGTTCACCGGGCACAATGGCTTCGGGAACAATGACCACCATGATAGGGCCACCATGATGTTGCAGCGGGGCCGCGTCTTGCTGGATCGCAGCCGGATGCTGGGTCCGGCTTTCGTCGCTGCCGTCGCCTACGTCGACCCCGGTAATGTGGCCACCAACACTGCTGGTGGTGCCCGGTACGGCTACCTGCTGCTCTGGGTGCTGGTGGCGGCGACGTTGATGGCCGGCCTGGTGCAGTACCTGTCGGCCAAGGTCGGTTTGCTGACCGGGGAGTCGCTTCCAGCGTTGGTGGGCGGCCGGCACCGACGCTCAGTGCGACTCGCCTACTGGGTACAGGCGGAACTGGTGGCGGTGGCCACCGACCTGGCTGAGATTGTCGGCGGGGCCGTGGCCATGGAACTGCTGTTCAACCTACCCCCGGTGGCCGGCGCGTTGATCACCACGATCGTCTCCACCATCCTGCTGCTGGTTCAGGATCGTCGCGGGCAGCGACAGTTCGAGCAGGTCATTGTTGGGCTGCTGGCCATCACCTCGATCGGCTTTCTGGCCGGACTGGTGATCGCGCCGCCCGACCCGGCCGGAATGGCCGGCGGGCTGCTGCCCCGGCTCGATGGTGTCGACAGTGCGCTGCTGGCGGTCGGCATGCTTGGGGCTACCATCATGCCGCACGCGATCTATCTGCACTCCGCGTTGGTGCGCGACCGGCACGGCAAGGCGGACGCGACCGGCGCCCCGAGGCTGCTGCGTACCGTACGGGTCGATGTCATTTTGGCCATGGTGGTGGCTGGCAGCGTGAATGTCGGCATGCTGCTGGTCGCCGCCAGCGCGCTACCCGGACAACCAGGGGTGGATACTCTGACCGGCGTGCACGCAGCACTGGGCCAAACCCTGGGGCCGGTGATCGCCATCATGTTCGCGCTCGCGCTGCTGGCCTCCGGACTGGCGTCCACCTCGGTCGGCAGCTATGCCGGGGCGGTGGTCATGGCCGGTTTGCTGAAAACTGGCATCCCGTTATTGTGGCGCCGAGTCCTGACGGCGGTCCCTGCGGTGGTGTTGCTGGCCTTCGGTCTTGATGCGACCCAGCTGTTGATCTGGTCGCAGGTGATCTTGTCCTTCGGCATCCCGTTCGCGCTGTTGCCGTTGGTCAACCTGGCCCGCGACCGGCACCTGATGAGACTGATGCCCACCCATCGTCTGACCATTGCCATTGCCTGGATCATCGTGGCTGTCGTCGTGACTCTGAATGCTGCTTTGGTGATCATGGCCGTGGCCGGTGTGGGTTCGACTTGAGCCTGGTCCATAGCAATGGCCAGGGGATGCCGGCGTCGATCAGCATGTTCCGGAGCAGGGGCAGGCTGATGCCGACCACATTGTGCGGGTCGCCCTCGACGCCGGTCACGAACGGACCGCCGAGCCCATCAAGGGTGAAGGCACCAGCGACGTCGAGCGGCTCCCCGGTCGCTACGTAGGCATCGATCTCCGCATCGGACAGGTCGGCGAAGTGCACGGTGGTGGCGGCCGTTCGGGTTTGCTGCCAGGTCTGGGCGCCGTCGGCGACGATGACATGATGACCGGTATGTAGCACACCGCTGCGACCCTGCATTCGGTGCCAGCGCTCGATGGCCACCTCGGCGGTCCCTGGCTTGCCATGCACCTCGCCGTCAAGCTCCAGCACCGAGTCGCAGCCAATGATGACCATCGATGCCCCGTTTCGATGTTGATCAGCCGGAAGATGACCAAGAGCGGCGAAGACGGCGGCTGCCTTCAGCTCGGCCAACCGGCCGGCCAGCTCACCGGCGGATTCCGCGGCGATGGCTGTCTCGTCCACCCCGGAGACAACCACCTCGGGCGCAAGTCCCGCGCCACGCAGGGTCGCAAGGCGGGCCGGTGAGCCGGACGCAAGAATCAGCCGGAGCGCCGCCGCGGTTGAGGCCATCTCGGTCTGCGCCATCCCGGTCAGGAACGGGCCGATTGGCGCCAGGCATCCGGTCCCCGGTCCGGTAGCAACTGCTGGACCGTCCGCCAGTAGGCCGACCAGCCCGACCGGGATGGTGTGGCCGGTGCACTGGTCGGGCGGCCGCCGTCAACACTGAGTCCGCCAACAGCACTGAGGGCGAAGACGATGGCTGCCAGCTCCTCCTCGGTCGGATGACCGCTGATCACCCGCAGCATCGACTCCGGCTGCTCGGCCGGTGCGGTCTGGTTGGTGGGGGTCTTAGCTCTGGATGTCATAGCGGGATGTTTCCATGCTTCTTGGGCGGCAGGGTCTGTCGTTTGGTACGCAGCAGCCGGAGCGCTCGGATGATCTCGGAGCGGGTCTCGTGCGGTGAGATGACCGCATCGACGTAGCCGCGTTCGGCGGCGATGTAGGGGTTGGCCAGCTCGTCGTCGTACTCGGCAATCAGCTCCGCCCGGCGGGCATCCGGATCATCAGCTTTCGCTAACTCCTTGCGGTGCAGGATGTTGACCGCCCCCTGGGCGCCCATCACGGCAATCTGCGCCATCGGCCAGGCCAGGTTGATGTCGGCGCCGAGATGCTTGGAACCCATCACATCGTAGGCTCCACCGTAGGCCTTCCGGGTGATCACCGTGACCAGCGGCACTGTCGCCTCGGCGTAGGCGAAGATCAGCTTGGCGCCGCGCCGGATGATGCCGTTCCATTCCTGGTCGGTGCCCGGCAGGAACCCCGGCACGTCGACGAAGGTCAGCACCGGGATATTGAACGCATCGCAGGTACGGACAAACCGGGCCGCCTTCTCGGAGGCATCAATGTCCAGGCAGCCGGCAAAGTGCAGCGGCTGGTTGGCAACGATCCCGACGCTGTGGCCCTCGACCCGACCGAAACCGACCACGATGTTGGTCGCGAACAGCTCGTGCACCTCAAAGAAGACGTCGTCATCGAGCACCATCCTGATAACCTCACGCATGTCATAGGGCTGGTTGGGTGAGTCCGGGATCAGGTTGTCCAGCGTCCGGTCATGATCGGTGGTCGCCAGCTCGGCCGCCACCCCGCCATAGATCGGCGGGTCCTCCAGGTTGTTCTGCGGCAGGTAGGAAACCAGCTCTCGCACATAGTCCAGCGCGTCCTCCTCATCGCCGGCCAGGTAGTGGGCGTTGCCAGACTTGGTGTTGTGCGTCCGGCCACCACCGAGCTCCTCCATGCTGACGTCCTCGCCGGTCACCGTCTTGATCACGTCCGGGCCGGTGATGAACATCTGCGAGGTCTGGTCGACCATCACCACGAAGTCCGTCAGCGCTGGGGAGTAGACATGCCCACCGGCGGCCGCGCCCATGATCACGGAGATCTGCGGGATCACCCCCGACGCGTGCGTATTGCGGCGGAAGATCTCCCCGTACAGGCCGAGCGAGACCACACCCTCCTGGATCCTCGCGCCGCCGCCCTCGTTCAGCCCGATCAGCGGGCAGCCGGTCTTCAGCGCGAAGTCGATGATCTTGACAATCTTCTCGCCATAGACCTGGCCGAGACTGCCGCCGAAGACGGTCACGTCCTGGGAGAAGACGCAGACCGGACGACCCTCGATGGTGCCGAACCCGGTCACCACGCCATCGCCATACGGCCGCTTCATCTGCATCCCGAACGAGGTCGAGCGGTGCCGGGCAAACTCGTCCAGCTCACTGAACGAGTCCGGGTCCAGCAGCAGCTCGATCCGCTCCCGGGCAGTCTTCTTGCCCTTGGCGTGCTGCTTCTCGACCGCTGCGGCGGATCCGGCGTGGACGGCCTTCTCGATCCGGTCGTCGAGATCAGCGAGCTTGCCCGCTGTCGTGTGGATGTCAGCCGGGTGGATGTCTGGGCCCATGGGAGTGACCTTAGCCATCCCGGTGAGTGTGCAGCCATTCGCACTGCTGGAGCCATCCGCTGCCCGATACTGGTGGCGTACAGTCGCGCAGGTGCCCAGTTCTGATCCTCCGGACGCAGCCCGGCTGACCGAGCTGCTGGTTGAGCCCGGTTCGTTGTGGCAACACGTCCAGGTCGTGTCGTCGACCGGGTCGACGAATGCGGACCTGGTTAGCCAGGCTCGTGCCGGTGCGAAACCCGGCCGGGTGCTGGTGGCCGAGCACCAGACGGCCGGTCGCGGACGGCTGTCGCGGGAGTGGACAGCGCCGCCCGGGTCGTCGATTGCCATGTCGGTGCTGGTCCGGCCCGAGCCCGTCGATACCAGCCGCTGGACGTGGCTGCCGCTGCTCGCCGGGTTGGCTGTGGCCGAGGGTCTGCGGCGAGCCACCGGGGTGGCTGCGATGCTTAAGTGGCCCAATGACGTCCTGGTTAGCGACCTCAAGATCAGCGGCATCCTGGCGGAACGGGTGCAGACCGACCAGGGACCTGCCTGTGTGATCGGCTGCGGGATCAATGTCAGCCAGACCGCCGATGAGCTGCCCGCCCCGACCGCGACGTCGCTGGTGCTGCAGAGCGCGACGACCATCAACAAGTCGACGATCGTGGTGACCATCCTGCGGGCCTTCGCGCTGCTCTATCAGCATTGGCAGTCGACCAACGATGATGCGGCCTTCGCCTCCTCCTACCTGTCCCGCTGTACGACCATCGGCCGCCGGGTACGGGTGCAGGTGGCCGATCGGGTGGTCGAAGGCATCGCCGACGCCATCGACTCCGAGGGCCGGCTGGTGGTCCGCACCGACGACGGCCTCGAGGCCTTCGCGGCCGGCGATGTCGTTCACCTGCGTTGATCGGGCAACCAGCCCGGTCGGGTACAGAACGTCGGCTCACAGCACGTCGGCTCACAGCACAGTGTGCCAGCATGGACCCATGGGTCTCTCCCGAAGGCTGCTCGGCGCCGATGAGCATCTGCTTCTCCATGTCCGGACCCACGCCAAGGCGCTGATCTGGCCGGCGATCGTACTGATCATGATCGCGGCCGCGGTTGGCGTCGCCGTCGCCGTGTTGCCGGCCGGCTGGCAACCGGCCGGACCCATCGCGGCCGTCGCCGTCGGGCTGGTGCTGGCGGTGCTCTGGGTGCTGGTGCCGTTCCTGCGCTGGCGGACCACGACCTACAGCCTGACCAACCGCCGCATCATCACCCGCCGGGGCATCCTGAACAAGACCGGCCATGATCTGCCGCTGATGCGGATCAACGATGTGTCCTACTCGCGCAGCCTGCTCGACCGGATGCTCGGCTGTGGCACTCTCAGGATCCAGACTGCCGCCGAAAACGGCCCCGTCATCCTGCCTGATGTGCCTGACGTCGAGCACGTCCATGTCCAGATCACCGAACTTCTGTTCGGCGCCTCCGGCCATGATGGGCCACGCGATGACCCGCAAACCCATGATGAGATCGAGGACCGGTGACCGTACGGATCGAACGCCCGGCCGAGTTCGTGGCCGAGCTGGTGATGGACCGACCCGATGCCATGAACGCGGTGTCCACCGAACAGGCGCACGCCATCGCAGAGGCTTGCCGGCAGCTCGGTGCCGACCGGCAGGTCCGCGTCGTAGTGCTGACCAGTGCGATCGCGAAGGCCTTCTGCGTGGGTGCCGACCTGAAGGAACGGAAAAACTTCACCGACTCCGACCTGCTCGACCAGCGACCAATCGCCAGGGCCGCGTACGGCGGGGTGCTGAACCTGCCGATGCCGACGATTGCCGCGGTGGAGGGGTACGCCCTCGGTGGCGGCTGTGAGCTGGCGCTGAGCTGTGACCTGATCGTGGCCACCGATACGGCGGTGTTCGGGCTGCCCGAGCTGGGCGTCGGGGTCATCCCCGGCGGTGGCGGCACCCAGCTGCTGCCGCGCCGGATCGGCTGGAACGCCGCCGCCGACCTGATCTTCACCAGCCGCAGGGTGAGCGGGCCGGAGGCCCGGGAGATGGGCCTGGTCGATCGGCTGGTAGCGACCGGCGAGGCCCGATCGGCGGCCCGGGAGCTGGCCGCCCAGATCGCCACCCGGTCCCCGGTCGGGGCCCGCAACGCCAAGCGCGCGCTGCGGCAGGGGTTCGATACCAGCCTTGCCGATGGCCTGGAGATCGAGGACGCGGCCTGGCGGCAGATGGTGGTCGCCGACGACCGGCGGGAGGGGATTGCCGCCTTCAACGAGAAGCGGGATCCCCGCTGGCCGGGCCTTTCCGATGATGGTTGACCCAGTCCTTTGGCGACGGTTCGAGGAGGGGCTGGGCAACCGTACCGTCGCCGGTGAAGACAAATCTTCGATAGGACCAGAACCGGAATAAGGTGCCTAGCCCGAGCCCGATCACATTGCCGGACACGTTGTCGGCCAGCGGTGAGGTCAGGCCGAGCAGGTAGTGGCTGATGGCCAGGCAGGCGGCGCCGATGGCGATGGCAATCCCGTTCAGCAGCAGGAAGATCGGCAGCTCACGGCTGACACTGCCGCGTTCGCGGTGTGCGTATGTCCAGTAGCGGTTACCGAGGTAGGTCAGAAAAGTGGCCAGCACGATCGAGATCACCTGAGCGGTGATCGGCTTGCGCTCCAGCACCCCGACGCCGCCAGGGCCGGCGTACCGCAACACGTTGAACACAACGAACTGCACCCCCACGCCGGTCAGGCCGACAATGAGGAACCTGATCGCCTCCGGCCCGAGATGGCGTAGACGGGTCAACACGGTGGCAACAGACATGGCGAGCCAAGGCTACCGGTTGCCCGGCTAGGCTGCTGGCTTGTGACACCAACCTCGACGCAGGACTCAGCCCGCCCCTTTGTGGTGGGGATTATCGGCGGCGGCCAGCTGGCCCGGATGATGATGGCCGCCTCGGTAGGACTGGGAGTTCAGATCAAGCTGCTGGCCGAGGGACCGGATGTCTCGGCCGCTCTGGTGGTCGCGGAGGTAACCGTCGGTGACTACACCGATCCGGACACCGTACGAGCCTTCGCGGCCGGCTGCGATGTGATCACCTTCGACCACGAGCACGTGCCGGGTGGGATCTTGCGCGACCTGGAAGCTGCCGGGGTGCAGGTTCGCCCCGGTCCGGATGCCCTGATCCATGCCTCTGACAAGGCGGTGATGCGGGAACGGCTGTCGGCCCTTGGAGCGCCCTGTCCGGCCTATCGGGTGGTACGGGACGAGGCCGCGCTGGTCGCGTTCGGTGATGAGCAGGGCTGGCCGATCATCGCCAAGACGTCGCGCGGCGGCTATGACGGAAAGGGGGTCTGGAAGCTGGACAGTGCCGGCCAGGCGGGTGCACCCTTCGCCGGGTTGGCCGAAGGCGTCCAGATCGTTGCCGAGGAGTATGTCCCGTTTGTCCGCGAGCTGAGCGCACTCGTGGTGCGCTCGCCGTCCGGGCAGGCCGTCGCCTACCCGGTGTCGGAGTCGGTGCAGCACAACGGCGTCTGTGCGGAGACCACCACACCTGCTCCCGGGCTCGGTGCCGAGCAGGCGATGGCGGCCCAGCAGCTGGCCCTGGACATCGCCGGTGAGCTCGGTGTCGTCGGCGTGCTGGCGGTCGAGCTGATGGAGCGACAGGATGGCAGCGTGGTGGTCAATGAGCTGGCGATGCGCCCGCACAACACCGGGCATTGGACAATCGACGTGGCCCACACCTCCCAGTTCGAGAACCATCTCCGTGCGGTGCTCGACCTGCCGCTGGGCGACCCGACCAGCCGGGACCGTTGGGCGGTGATGGCGAACGTCCTCGGGGGTGCGGTGACCGACCTACCGTCGGCGCTGCTGCACTGCTTTGCCCGGGACCGGATGCTGCGGGTCCAGCTCTACGGCAAGGAGGTTCGGCCCGGCCGCAAAGTTGGGCATGTCACCACGTTCGGTGATGATCTTCACCAGGTACGGCGCCGGGCCCGGGATGCTGCCGGCTATTTGATGGGGGATCCGGATGCCTGAACTGAGCAACCCCGAGCAGAGCGGGCCTGACCAGGACGGGCCTGAGCAGGACGGGCCAACCAACTGGGCCCGGGTGGGGATCGTGATGGGTTCGGACTCGGACTGGCCGGTGATGGAAGCAGCCGCGACAGCGTGCGCGGAGTTCGGGATCTCCTATCAGGCAGATGTCGTCTCGGCGCACCGGATGCCGGAAGAGATGGTCAGCTACGGGCGGCAGGCGCACCGCCGTGGCCTCGAGGTGATCATTGCCGGGGCCGGCGGGGCTGCGCACCTACCGGGGATGCTGGCCGCCCTGACACCGCTGCCGGTGATCGGCGTGCCGGTGCCGCTGAGATACCTGGACGGGCTGGACTCGCTGCTGTCCATAGTCCAGATGCCGGCCGGCGTCCCGGTGGCCACCGTCGCCATCGGCAACGCCCGCAATGCCGGCCTGCTGGCGGTCCGGATCCTGGCTGCCGGCGAGCCGGAGCTGACCGCTGCCGTGATCACCTTCCAGGATCGGCTCCGCAGCGCGGCGGCCGCCAAGGGGGAATCGATCCGCACTCAAAACGATGGAACCTGATTTCAAAGCGGGTAACTTGGGTAGGACGCTCTGGCCCCGCCTGAAACGAAATCTGGAACGAGTTCCGCGCTCCGGATTCATGTTTTTAGTCCGCAGCTGTTTCGGAACCCGGTACCCTCGCATTCGTGGCCCGAGCGTTTCCTGAGCTGTTGTCCGGTGCCTCCCTGCTCGGTCGCGGTCTCGGGATGATCCTGAGACGGCCGAAGCTGTTCCTGCTGGGCGCCATTCCACCGCTGATCACCTCCGTCGTCTTTGTCGCGGTGCTGGTGCTGCTGCTGACCCAAGCGAATCGCATCGCGGGCTGGGTCACCCCGTTCAGTAACGGCTGGAGTCCGGGCGCGGCAGCGGGCTTGCGCGTCTTGGTGAGCCTGGCGATGGTGGCCGCGGCGATCTTGCTGATGGTGATCTCGTTCAGCACCTTGACCCAGACTCTCGGATCACCGCTTTATGACAAGATCGCCGAGTCGGTGGAGGCCGAGCTCGGCGATGTCCGCGATCCGGTGCAAGAGAAGCCGCACGTCACCATGATCCGCTCGATCGGCCAGTCATTGCTCTTGATCACCGTCTCGCTGCTGGCCGCGGTGCTGCTGTTCCTCACCGGGTTCATCCCGGTGATCGGGCAGACCGTGGTGCCGGTGATGGCAGCCATCTTCGGCGGCTGGATAATCATGATTGAGATGGCCGGCTCCGCCTTCGCCCGCCGCGGGCTGTTCCGGCTGGGAGAGCGCCGGGCTGCCATGAGACATCGACGGGCTAAGGTGCTCGGGCTGGGCATTCCCACGTTCCTGATGCTGTCCATACCGTTCCTGTCGGTCGTGGTCTTCCCGGTTGCCACCGCGGCCAGCACCATCTTGGCGCGTGAGCTGCTGTCCGCGACCCCAGCCGGGCCGCCGCAACCCATGGTGGACCGGCCGGTCAGCTCCGGATAATCTTGGTGGCACCCGCTGTCGTTGGCACGTCGGCGGCTGCCACCACCTGCTGATGCTGGGAGTCGAGCCCCTCAATGGCCAAGGTGACGCGATCTCCTTCGGCCAGATAGCCGAACCGCCCGGACAGGCCGACCCCCTGCGGGGTACCGGTGTTGACCACATCTCCCGGATCAAGGGTCATGAACTGGCTCAGCTCATAGATCAGCTGCGCTACCCCGAAGATCATGTCTGCGGTACTGGAGTCCTGCCGGGGCTCGTCATTCACCCAGGAGCGAATCCACAGCTGCTGGACATCGGCAATGTCGCTGGTCGGGACCAGCGAAGGGCCCAACGGATTGAAGGACTCGCAGCACTTTCCCTTCGACCATTGCCCGCCGGACAGCTTCACCTGGTAGTCGCGCTCGGACACGTCGTTGCTGATGGTGTAGCCGGCAATACAGTCCAGCGCGGCTGCCGGATCGGCGAGATAACGTGCCTGGCGCCCCAGCACGACCGCCAGCTCGACCTCCCAGTCGAGGGCGGTGCTGGCCGGCGGAAGCAGCACGCCGTCATTAGGGCCGACGACGGTATTGGGATGTTTGAAGAACACAATCGGCTGCGCCGGTGGCGGATCGGAAGTCTCGGCCGCGTGTGCGGCGTAGTTCTGGCCAATGCAGACCACCGCAGCCGGCCTGGCAACGGGTGCCCCGACCCGCATGTTCTGTACGTCGATGGGCGGTAGGTCACCCGAGGCAAGGGCCCGGCGAGTTTGCTCGATTCCGTTCCTGGCCAGGAATGGACCATCGATGTCGGCCGTCAACGGGCGCAGGTCGTAGGCCACGTCCTGCTCGATGACGACCGGTAGTTCGGCGCCTACGGTGCCCCGTCGCTGGAACTTCATTTTCTTCTGTTCCCTTCGTGTCACTGCTGGTTCAGGTCGGTCAGCGGTAGTGCGCTACTCGGCGCGCAACCGGAGGTTCTGCATCCCGCCATCGACGGGCAGCGCAACGCCGGTGGTCGATCCCGACAGCGGCGAGGCCAGGTAGACGATGGCGCCGGCCACCTCGTCCGCACTCACCAGCCGGCCGTGCGGCTGTCGCTTCTCCAAGGCAGCCCGTTCGGCGGCCGGGTCATCGGCCGCTTCGAGCAGCCGGCCGATCCAGGGCGTGTCGGCCGTACCGGGATTGACACAGTTGACCCGGATACCTTCGCGCAGATGGTCCGCGGCCATCGCCAGGGTCAGCGACTGTACGGCACCCTTGGACGCCGAATACAGGGCCCGGGATGGCAACCCGGCAGTGGCGGCAATCGAACAGGTGTTGACGATGGCCGCGTGCGCGGACTTTCGCAGCCACGGCAGCGCCGCCCGGGTGACGCGCACCATCCCGACCACATTGACGTCCCACACTTGCATCCAGTCGGGATCCGGATTGTCCTCAACCGTGCCCTGAGCGCCGATGCCGGCGTTGTTGATCACGATGTCGATGCCGTCGAACTCTTCGGCGACCCTTGCGACACCGGCGATGACGGTGCCGTCGTCGGTGACATCGACGGCGACGCCGACCAGCGTCTCGGGCAATCCCTTGAGTGCGGGCTCACGGTCGAAGACGGCCACCCGGGCACCGAGGTTGGCCAAGGCCTGGGCGGTCATCAGTCCGATACCACTCGCGCCACCCGTGACAATGGCGCGGAGCCCCGGATAGCCGGTTGCCGGTACCTCGGCTGTGGTCATCAGTCCTCCCTCTGCGACGTTGGTCCTGCTGCACCAGCAACAGTGAGCCAACTGGTGAACATCATCATTGTCCGTACCATACCAATTGACAGCCAAACATCCGATGTTTAGTCTCATGGTGGAATCTGGTTCAACCGAGAGGAAGCGCCGTGAGCACGATTGTGTCCGTCGAGACCAGCGATGTCCGGTTTCCCACCTCACGCACCTTCGATGGTTCTGATGCGATGAACCCGGACCCGGACTACTCAGCTGCCTACCTGCGGGTCGTGACCGACGCCGACGATCGACTTGAGGGTCATGGTTTCGTCTTCACCATTGGCCGGGGCAACGACGTGGAGACGGCGGCGCTGGCAGCCCTGGCGCCGCACCTGGTCGGCGGCGACGTCGAGGAGCTGCTGGGTGACATGGGTGCCACCTGGAAGTTGTTGATCAATGACTCGCAACTGCGCTGGTTGGGCCCGGAGAAGGGCGTCATGCATATGGCTATCGGCGCCTGCATCAATGCCTTGTGGGACCTAAAGGCCAAGCGGGCCGGGCTGCCCTTGTGGCAGCTGCTGGCTCGGATGTCGCCGGAGGAGCTCGTTGATCTGGTGGACTTTCGCTACCTGACCGATGCACTGACCCGGCAGGAGGCGCTGGCCATCCTGCGCGCCGCCGAACCCGGCCGTTCCCAGCGCGAGGCCGAGCTGCTCAAGCGGGGCTATCCCGCCTACACCACCACGCCCGGCTGGCTCGGCTACTCCGACGAGAAGCTCAGCCGGCTGGCGCGCGAAGCGGTGGCAGACGGTTTTACCCAGATCAAGCTGAAGGTTGGTGCGAACCTGGATGATGACATCCGCCGGGTCCGGACCGCCCGGCGCATTGTCGGCAGCCAAGTCGCAATCGCGGTGGACGCCAACCAGCGGTGGGATGTGGCCGAGGCGATCGAGTGGATGTCGCACCTGGCGCCGTACGACATTGCCTGGATCGAGGAACCCACCAGCCCCGACGACATCCTCGGTCATGCCGCAATCGCGAGGGGTGTCGCGCCGATCCCGGTGGCCACCGGCGAGCATGTCCAGAACCGGGTGATCTTCAAGCAGATGTTGCAGGCCGGATCGCTGCAGGTGCTGCAGATTGACGCTGCCCGGGTGGGCGGGGTTAACGAGAACATCTCCATCTTGTTGCTGGCCGCTAAGTTCGGCATCCGGGTCTGCCCGCACGCCGGCGGGGTCGGTCTCTGTGAGGCGGTACAGCATCTGTCGATGTTCGACTTCATCGCCGTCTCCGGCTCGATGGAGGGCCGGATGATTGAGTACGTTGATCATCTGCATGAACACTTCAGCACACCGGTCGACGTGCATGATGGCCGCTATTGGCCGCCGACCGCACCCGGCGCGGGAAACGAGATGCTGGCTCCGTCGTTGAGCGCGTTCCTGTTCCCCGGCGGGGCCGAGTGGTCGCCGGCGGGGACCGGGGTGGAGCGAGAAACGGCCCGTCTGTGATGGGCATTGACCCCGGCTCGTTTGACTGGGGTCCGCTTGGCTTCGGGGCCGCCGGCATCGCCAACCTGTACCGGGAAGTCGACGACGACGAAGCCTGGGCAACCCTGGAGGCCGCCTGGGATGGGGGAGTGCGCTACTTCGACACGGCTCCGCACTATGGGCTTGGCCTGTCGGAGCGGCGGCTCGGCCGGTTCCTCTCGACCAAGCCGCGGGACCAGTTCATCCTGTCCACCAAGGTTGGCCGGCTGCTGGTCGACAACCCGGACTTCCATGGTCAGCGCGATACCGATGGTGGCTTCTTCGTCCCCGCACGCCAGACTCGGCGCTGGGATCTCACCGAGTCCGGGATCCGCCGCAGCCTGGCTGAGTCGTTGCAGCGGCTGGGGTTGGATCGGGTGGACATCGTCTATCTGCATGATCCTGAAGTCGCCGGACTGGCGGAAGGGATCGCCACCGGCATCCCCGCATTGACCAGGCTGCGGGACGAGGACGTGGTCACCGGGATCGGGGTCGGGTCCAACTCGGTCGAGGGACTGCTGGCCTGCGTCCGGCAGTGTGATCTCGATCTGATCATGCTGGCCGGCCGCTACACGCTGCTGGAGCAGCCGGCCTTGGGAGAGCTGCTGCCAGCCTGCCTCGAGGCGGGCACCGGCGTGGTCGCCGTTGGGGTCTTCAACTCTGGCATCCTGGCCAGCCCGGTG
The DNA here is from genome assembly GCA_038244025.1 of Propionibacteriales bacterium. Lineage (GTDB taxonomy): Bacteria > Actinomycetota > Actinomycetes > Propionibacteriales > Propionibacteriaceae > Microlunatus. The sequence continues at coordinate 3,749 of JBBSQO010000002.1, read as the reverse complement.
GTCGATGACCACGCTAACTACAACTACACCCAGGCGCCGGCTGAGTTGCTGGTCCGGGCCCGGACGCTGGCCGGTGTCTGCGCCGGTCAGGTCGTCGATCTCCCGACCGCCGCACTGCAGTACCCATCGCGGCATCCGGCCGTACGGTCCGTCACGATCGGGGTGGACGACGCGGCCCAGCTGCGGCAGAACCTGACCAGGATCCGACAGCCAGTCCCCGACCAGCTCTGGTCCGACCTGGCCGCCCGCGGGCTGATTCCGCCGGAGACCTACCGGCCGGAACCGTACCGGCGGGAAACGCGCAGGTGAGCCTTCGGGTGGATGCCCATCTGCACCTGTGGGAGCTCGGTCCCGGTCGGTACCGCTGGCTCTCGCCGTCGGCCGGCGGGCTCTACCGCGACTTCACCGCCGCCGAGGCACGCACCGAGCTGGATGTCGCGGACATCGACCAGGCCATCTTGGTCCAGGCCGATGACACCGTGGCCGACACCGACTTCCTGCTGGCTACGGCCGCGCTGCATCCGTGGGTTGCCGGTGTGGTGGGCTGGGTGCAACTGGATGATCCTCTGCTCGCCCAGTCGCAGCTGGACCGCTGGCTGGCCCGGCCAGGATTCTGCGGTGTTCGCCATCTCGTTCATGACGATCCCCGCGATGGGTTCCTGTCGCTCCGGCCGGTCCGCGAGTCACTGCATTATCTGGCTGAGCGCCGGGTGCCGCTGGACGTGCCGGACGCCTGGCCCCGTGACCTTGCCTCGGCGGTTGAGCTGGCCGAACAGCTGCCGGAGCTAACGGTGGTGCTGGACCATCTCGGCAAGCCGCCGCTGGGAGTGGCTGCGGAGATGACCTCCTGGGCCGAGGTCTTCCGGCGGTTCGCCGACCTGCCGAACAGCTATGCCAAGGTGTCCGGGTTGCGCATCGGTGGCGCTGCTTATGATGTGGCCACCCTGCGACCGGCCTGGGAGCTCGCCGTGGAGACCTTTGGTCCGGGCCGGTTGATGTACGGCGGTGACTGGCCGATGAACGTACCGCAGGGTGGCTACCGGCCGACGTGGCAGGTGCTGGATGAGCTGATCCGGACGCTGTCCGCGGCTGAGCGGGACCTGGTCATGGGACAGGTGGCGATGGCGGTCTACTCCCGCGGACATTGGTCACCGGTCAACGAGGTGCCCAACCACCTGAGCTGACGGGGGGATCGGCTGGTCAGCGACGTGTTTCGGCGGCCTGTCGCAGCCACTGCTCAACCCCACCGATGTGGCTGGTCAGCAACTCAGCCGTCAGCGCGGCATCACCAGCCCGGAGTGCCTCGACGATGTCACGATGTTCGGTCAAGGTGCTCCTCACCGCGCCGGCCTGGGTGAGCCCGCGCCAGATCCGCGCCCGCGCCGTCCGGCTGCTCAGGCCGTCCAGCAGGCTGGCCAGATAGGCATTACCGGCGGCCTCGGCGATGATGGCGTGAAACCGGAGGTCATGGACCACCAGATCCTCCACCGGCGTGGCCGCGGTGGCCGATTCCATCGCCTGCTGCAGCGCGGCCAGCTGATCTGAGGTGATGCGTGCCGCGGCCAATGCCGCGGCAGCCGGTTCGAGGATCCGGCGCACCTCGAACACCTCTAGCACGGAACTGTCGTGATGGAGATCCACGATAAAACTCAGCGCCTCGGTCAGCAGCTGCGGCTCCAGGCTGGTGACATAGGTACCATCCCCACGGCGGACATCCAGCACCTTGATCACCTCAAGGGCCTTCACGGCTTCGCGCAGCGAGTTCCTGGACAGACCCAGCCGCTCGGCCAGCTCCATCTCCGGCGGCAGCCGGTCACCGGCGCGAAGCTCACCGTTGAGGATCATCTCCTTGATCTTGGTGATTGCTTTGTCGGTGACCGCCACCCCTGCATCCTAGAGTGATCAACGTGCTGCCCGTCGGCACCAATACGCAACCACCCGCAAAACTGCATTCCAGCCGGCCGTACAGGCGTGATCAGACCAGTTTTTGGCGACTGTCAGGAGATTCTGCGGGGACTGGCTGGTGTTACCCACCGGTAGCCCCGAGATAGGCTGCACGGGTGACCGACTTCACCGATATGTACCGCCCCACCGAGGAACATGAGGCCTTTCGCGCCGCCGTGCGTGAGGTGTGTGATGCGAAGGTGGCGCCGAACGCGGCGGAGGCGGACGAGACCGCGTCCTTCCCAAAGGCGTCCTACGAGGCGCTGCGAGCTGCCGACTTCCACGCCCCGCACATTCCGGAGGAGTACGGCGGTGTCGGAGCCGATGCGCTGGCCACCGTGATCGTGATCGAGGAGGTGGCTCGTGCCTGTGCCTCCAGCTCGCTGATCCCCGCGGTGAACAAGCTGGGCACACTGCCGCTGCTGCTGTCCGGCTCCGATCAGGTCAAGCAGCAGTACCTGCCGCCGGTGGCCTCCGGTGAGGCGATGTTCTCCTACTGCCTGTCCGAGCCGGACGCCGGTTCGGATGCCGCTTCGATGAAGACCAAGGCCGTCCGCGAGGGTGACAACTTTGTCCTCAACGGGGTAAAGCGTTGGATCACCAATGCCGGCGTCTCGGACTTCTACACCGTGTTTGCCGTCACCGATCCCACCATCCGGAGCAAGGGGATCAGCGCCTTCGTGGTCGAGAAGAACGACGAGGGCGTGTCCTTTGGGGCCCCGGAGAAGAAGCTCGGCATCAAGGGCTCACCGACCCGCGAGGTCTACTTCGACCAGGTACGGATCCCGGCCGGTCGGATGATCGGGGCCGAGGGGACCGGCTGGATCACCGCCATGCGGACGCTCGACCACACCCGGATCACTATCGCCGCCCAGGCCATCGGCATCGCCCAGGGAGCTCTGGACTATGCCCTCGGGTATGTCAAGGAGCGCAAGCAGTTCGGCCAGGCACTCGCCGAGTTCCAGGGGCTACAGTTCATGCTGGCCGACATGGGGATGAAGCTGGAGGCGGCCCGCCAGCTCACCTACGCCGCCGCGGCCAAGTCACAGCGGGAGGATCCGGACCTGACCTACTTCGGCGCAACCGCCAAGTGCTTTGCCTCCGATGTGGCGATGGAGATCACCACCGATGCGGTCCAGCTGCTCGGCGGGTACGGCTACACCCGCGACTATCCGGTCGAGCGGATGATGCGGGACGCCAAGATCACCCAGATCTATGAGGGCACCAACCAGATTCAGCGGGTAGTGATGGCGCGGGCGCTGCTGGCCGGCTTGCCCCGCTGAACTTGATCACTCCAAGATTGGTCGACGGAGAGCTGGACCGCACCTCAGGGCTTGGCGAACCGCTTAAGGTGGGAGGTGTCGCCCTTGGCGATCTCGGCGAACAGCTCCTTGGCCCGCTGGTTATCCCACAGCACCGCCGAGCCGGCCGGGGTGGAGGCATTCGGGTCGGCTATCGGAACAGTCAGGGTGAGTCCGGAGCCGCCGGCCACCCCCTTCATCGTCAACCCCATCCGGCCCAGCGCAACCAGGCCGGTGTCCTTGCCGACGCTGACCGAGGTCGCCACCGCGTGGTTCAGCCCCCAGTAGCGGAACGGGTTGAGCACTGAGGCCGGCGAGGCAGCCTTCTTGGCGATGGCCGCCAGCATCTGTCGTTGCCGCTCCACCCGGCCCAGGTCCCCACGCGGGTCGGCCTTGCGCTCCCGGACATAGCCCAGGGCGTTCACGCCGCTGAGGTTCTGGCAGCCCTTCGGCAGGTTGATGTGGGCGTCCTTGTCCTTGATCGCTCGTGGCAGGCACATCTCG
>JBBSQO010000001.1:0-25135 GCA_038244025.1 Propionibacteriales bacterium | reverse complement strand
GGACGCGCTACCCTTCAACTACAGCTCCTATGCCACCGAGGTCGCACAATACCTACGTGACTTCGACGGAGCTCAGAAGATGAAATTTGGGTCATCTCGGATTGATGTCGCGCCCGTCATCAAGGCGGCTGAGGATTGGGCGAGTGCCGCAGCCAAAGTTGAGGCGAGTACCAATGTCAAGCTCGATCGTGATGGCAAGGACTATGGTCAACTGAACAAGGCCCTGCAAAACGTCGAGCGAGCACTTCTTGTGAAGGGAGGGCTACCCGACCGCCCGTGGTATAAGCATCAGATCTACGCGCCGCAATACCACAACGGGTTCGCGCTGCAGAAACTTCCTGGACTGTACGACGCATTGATCGGAAACGAGGACCCGGTCCAGGCCCAGCAATACGAGAACGACCTTCGCTCGAGCCTGAACGACGCGACGGCGATCTTCCAGCTGGCAACCAGATAGCGGCAAGAAGAAAGAATTGTCGCGGGGCGGATCGCCGTTTGATGGCGATCCGCCCCACTCGTCTGGCTCCGAGTGATCTCAGCGAGCTCACCCACTTCAACAAGATGAACGGTTGTGCGGTTGTGTAGCTGAATCTGCTGGACCCATACTTTCGGTCTCCTTCTGGCACTTACTACCCGCAGCCGGGCTCGCTATTCTGATACCCGAGCGTGACGCCAGGAATTTCGGGGACTGCCTCAGATGAGGAGCACGTATGTCAAGTACGGAACAGATGAGTACGACCAATGCGCCGCAAACGGTGGGACCGCCGCGGACAGAGCGCAGATCAAAAGGCTCCGGTCGGGGACATCGGACCCTGATCAGCATCGGCAGCATCGTCAGCGTGCTGATTGTCTGGTACGCGGTCACCGCCTTGGGCATGGTACGCCCGCTGTTCATGCCTACCCCGGGTGCGGTCTGGCAGTCGTTCCTCAGCACGCTCATCGACGGTTACCGTGGACATACCTTGCTTGCGCACTTGGCCATCAGTCTGCAGCGCGTATTCATCGCGTTCATCGTGGCCTTGATCATTGCGGTCCCACTGGGGGTGCTGGTCGGTGTCAGCGAGAAGCTGGAAGCGGCCCTCGAGCCGCTGATCAACTTCTATCGAGTTCTCCCGCCGCTGGCCTACTACACGCTGTTAATCATGTGGATGGGCATTAGCGAGGCCCCCAAGGTCACGCTGTTGTTACTGGCGGCTTTTCCACCTATTTTCATCGCCGTGGTCCAGGGTGTCCGGAATGTCTCCAAGGGACGCGTCGATGCCGCACTATCCCTGGGTGCCAGTCGTGGCCAGGTGATGCGGTATGTGGTGCTGCCGTCGATCATGCCGGACGCCTTCACCGGGCTGCGGGTGAGCATCGGCTTCACCTACACCACCCTGGTCGCGGCCGAGATGGTCGCGGCCGAATCCGGCATCGGCTGGATGGTGCTCGATGCCAGCCGTTATCTGAGAAGCGACATCGTGTTCATGGGCATCATCGTGATGGGCATCACCGGAGTGGCCCTGGACAGTCTGGCAAAGCTGGCACAAAGGAAGTTCGTTCCCTGGCAGGGCCGGGGCTGACGTTGATCTCGCGACTCACCTGCTGTCTCACTCGCCACCACGCAATCCCGCGTACCCGAAAGGAATCACAATGACCGGTACTACGACACGACACATGGTTCGAAAGCCGCTGGCTCTCGCCGTCAGCGCCGCGATGCTGGCCCTGCTGGCTACGGCCTGCGGTGGCGAAGGGGTGACCAGCAGCAGCAGTGGTGGCGGTGGTGGCGGCGACAAGACGCTGCGCGTCGCCTACCAGGTGATCCCCAACAGTGCTCCGATCGTCAAGCATGAGCACTGGCTGGAGGATGAGAAGATCAAGGTCAAGTGGAACCAGTTCGACTCGGGGTCAGATGTCAACCGGGCGGTCGCCTCCGGGTCGGTCGATGTCGGGCTGGCCGGCAGCACCTTGGTCGCCAACGGAATCGCCTCCGGCTTGGACTATGAGGTGCCGTGGATCTATGACGTGATCGGCAAGAACGAGGCGCTGGTCGCGCAGAAGAACATCAAGTCCATCAAGGACCTGGTGGGCAAGAAGGTTGCGACCCCGCTAGGATCCACGACTCAGTACAGCCTGATCGCCGCGCTCAAGGATGCTGGCGTCGACCCTTCCCAGGTGCGGATAATCGACATGAAGCCACCGGACGCGGTCGCGGCATTCAAGCGCGGGAGTATTGACGCCGCCTATATCTGGAACCCAACGCTGAAGACACTGGTCGACGGCGGAGGCAAGATCTTGGTTACCAGTGCCGACATGGCCGCCAAGGGAGTCGTGACCGCAGACCTTGGCATCGTCTCGAAGAAGTTTGCCAAGGATCATCCAGATGTCGTCTCGGCGTGGTTGAAGGCCGAGGACCGGGGAGCACAAATGATCAAGACCGACCCGGAGAAGGCAGCGAAGATCATCGGTGATGAGTTCAGCATCAGCCCTGCCGATGCTCGTTCACAGATGAAGGACTCGATCTACCTGACCGGCGAGGAACAGCTCGGCGCCGACTACCTTGGCACCAAGGACGCACCGGGCAAGCTTGGAGACACCCTGTTCAAGACGGCCGTGTTCCTCAAGGACAACAAGATCATCGATACGGTCCCCAGCAAGGAAGACTTTGCCAAGGCAGTCAACCCGACCTATCTGCAGAGTGCACTCGGAAAGTGAGATGCTGATGAGCGCGGACACCGAGACGGCGAATAACGCCGCCAGAGCCGAGAGGGGCAACGACGGCGGAAGGAGTCTCAATGCCATGGGAACAGTTGGGGACGATGTCGTCATCAAGGATGTATCACACTGGTATGACACCCGCACCGGCCAGACCCACGCGCTGGACAACATCAACCTGACGATCAAGTCCGGCGAGTTTGTCTGCGTCGTCGGGGCATCGGGCTGCGGCAAGACCACTCTGATGCAGATGGTCGCCGGCTTCCAACTACCGAGCCAGGGAGAGATCACCATCGGCGGTGAGCGGATCACCCATCCTGACCCAATCCGCGGCGTGGTCTTCCAGCAACCGAACCTGTACCCGTGGCTGAACGTGCGGGACAACGTCAGCTTTGGCCCGCGAATGCGCAAGGAGAAGAAGTCGTCGTACGGGCCACGGGTGGACTCGATGCTGCAGCTCGTCAGTCTGGGTGACTTCGGTGCCCGCGCACCGTATGAGCTGTCGGGTGGGATGCAGCAACGGGCCGCGATTGCCCGGGCCCTGGTGAACGAGCCGGAGGTGCTGCTGATGGATGAGCCTTTCGGTGCACTGGATGCGCTCACCCGCGAGCGGCTGCAAGATGAGCTGCTGGGCATCTGGCGGCAGACCCACAAGACGGTCTTCTTCATCACCCACAGCGTGGAGGAGGCCGTCTATCTGGGAACCCGGGTGATCGTGATGAGCCCGCGCCCCGGTCGGGTTGTCCAGGATGTCGACGTCCGGGTTCCCGAGCTGCAGGGAGCCGATGCAGACCCCCAGGAGGTGCGGGCGTCAGCCAAGTTCACCGCTCTACGTGAGCAGATCGCCTCGACGATCCTACGCGGCTCCAAGGTGTAGCTCCAGCTATTGATGGCAACTGTCTGGGAGCTGCCGCTGTCATCATGGGCCATTGTGGTTGCGGTGATGCTGACCGGTGGCGTCGTCCGGGGCTTCGGCGGCTTCGGCGCGTCGATGGTCTGGGTTACCGGCCTGTCGCTGGTCATCGCACCGGCCGCCGCCATCCCGACGGCCTTGATCCTCGAGGTGCTGGCCAGTCTGCAGCTGCTGCCCAGCGTCTGGTCACAGGCCCACTGGGCCTCACTGCGCTGGCTGCTGGTCGGGGTGCTGATCGGGCTACCCTTCGGGACTTGGGCACTTGTCTGGGCGCCGGACACGTTGATGCGGCTGCTGATCGGTGTCGCGGTCATCACGGCGACCATCGTGATGGCATTGAAGGTCAGTGCTGCCGCCCTGCCGGGACGGGCTGGCACGGTCGCGGTCGGCACCGTGTCCGGGGCGTTGAACGGTGCCTTCGCGATGGGCGGCCCGCCGGCGATCCTGATGTACTTCTCGTCCTCGGCCCACGCGGCGGCCGGACGCGCATCACTGATCGTGTTCTTCCTGTGCACCGACACACTCGGCATCGCCTCGGCGTCGTTGGGCGGTCTGGTTACGGTCCCACTGCTGCTCCAGGTGCTGGCACTGTTCCCGGCGTCGCTGATCGGCGTCGGGGTCGGTTCCTGGTGGTACCGGCGTACGGCGACCGTACACTTCCAGCGCTACGTACTCTGGCTGTTGGCCGCGCTGTCCTGCCTGGTGGTCGGCCAGGTGGTGTGGACCTCAACCAGGTGAGGTGCCCGGGCTGGAGACGAAGAGCGGCAGTGGCCGGTGCGCGATCGTCCGCCGTGCGCTCGGCAGTGAGCCGGCGATAGCCTGCAGCTCACGCGCGGCCGGCGAAGCCGGATTCGAGATGACGACCGGCACCCCGGCATCTGCGGCAGCCAGCAGCTGCGGGTCGATCGGCACCTGACCGAGCAGCGGCACCGCCAGGTCGGCTGCCAGTCGGCGCCCGGCCCCCTCGCCGAACACCGGTGTTGACGCGCCACAGGCCTGGCAGGTGGTGGTGGCCATGTTTTCGATCACGCCGACCACGGGTACCTGTGAGTCCCTGGCCATCGCCGCGACCCGCCCGGCAACGGTGGCGACTGCCGCCTGCGGGGTGGTGACCAGCACCAGCTGGACGTCGGGCAGCAGCTCGATCAGTGACATCGGTACGTCCCCGGTGCCCGGTGGCAGGTCCAGCAGCAGCACGTCGAGCTCGCCCCAGTGGACGTCACGCACGAACTGCTCGAGCGCTTTGTGCAGCATCGGGCCCCGCCACACCACCGGCTCGGAGTCGTTGACGAAGAACCCCACCGACATCAGCTGGACGTTGTGGGCCCGCAACGGGAGCATCACACCCTTGACCGCGACCGGGGACCCCCGGACGCCGAACAGCTGGGGCACCGAGTAGCCCCAGACGTCGGCGTCGATCACCCCGACCCGCTGGCCCGCGGCGGCCAGGGAAGCCGCCATATTGGCCGTGACCACCGATTTCCCGACGCCGCCCTTGCCGCTGGCGACGGCGTACACGCGAGTCCGGGCCCCGAGCGAGGCGAGGCCGGGCTTGGACCGCAGGACCCGCGCCACGTGCATCCGGGCGGCATCATCCATCGGTTGCAGCTCAACCTCGGCCTCGAGGACGCCATCGACGCCCAGGGCCGCACCTTCCACATCGGCCCGCAGCCGGTCCAGACCTGACATGCCCGCCGAGATGATCCGAACGGTGACCCGGGCCCGGCCCGAGGGTCGGATGGTGACCTCCTTGACCATCTCCAACTCATCGAGCCGATACCCGATCTCGTGGTCGATGACACCGCCAACCGCTGTCCGAACGCGAGCGGCCAGCTCCGCGTCCGGCCGGGTTCTCAGCACCCTCACTTGTCCACCCGGAACGCCTTGCGCTTGGGTTTGACCGGACGCATCAAGAACTCCGGGCGCCGCAGGCCGGCCGAGTTCGGCCCCGGCCGGGTCAGCGCCAGCCACTGATGGAAGGCTTCCCGGGACTTGCGGGTGTCCACCTCGATGTCGCCGTACCGGTCATCGGGCAGTGCGGGCGTGATCCGGACCTTTTGCAGCCAGCAGTGCATGCCGGACAGCGGATCCGGCTGGACCGGGAAGGCGAGGTTCTGGTGCACCCCCGCGTCATCCCAGGAGATGCGCTCCGTGTCCGGGTCGTTGCTGGCATAGGGCTGAACGCCGGTGAGCTGGCGCATCCGCCAGACCCCCTCGGGGGAGCGTTGCAGGTCGACCTGCCCGCTGGCCCAGCGGTTGCCGTCGGACTCTCGCAGCCGCCACCGGCCCATGTGGTGGCTGAGTGCCACCACGCCCGGCCGGATCCCCTCGGTGGACCACAGCCGTACGACGAAGTAGCCGATCTGGGTGCTGACCCGTACCAGGTCCCCGGTGGCCAGGCCGAATCGGTGGGCATCCCGGCTGTTCATCCACAGCGGATGCGTGTTGCTGATCTCGTTGAGATACTTGGCATTGCCCGACCGGGTGTGGATCAGCGTTGGCAGCCTAAACGTCGGCACCAGTACGAGATCACCGGCCTCCTCATCCAGCCGATGGTGGGAGACGTGCGACTCGATATACCCGGGGGTGGCCTGTTCGGGCCAGCCGAAATCGACCATCGCCTCGGAGAACAGCTCGAGCTTTCGACTGGGGGTCAGCCAGCCGGCGACTAAGCTGTGGTCCTCAAGCTGGACGCCAACCGCGCCGGCCTCGCCGACCAGCGGCGGGGTGCTCTCCAGGGTCACCGGCCGGCGCACCACTCCGGCGCCATCAACCTCGGTGCCGGCCAGCTCGTCCTCGGTCAGCACCCGTTCATCTTGACGATAGACGTCCTTGGCCACCTCGAAGGCGCCGTACTTGCGCATGTACTGCAGCGGTGTCATGTCCTGCTCGGCTGCCTTCTCCGGCAACCCGGGGACCTGGTTCTCGAAGATCCACCGGTAGTACTCATCCACCGTCACCTTCGCACCCGGCCGGTACGGCGACTCGAAGTACTTTCGAATGCCCAGCGAGCCATCCGGGTCGATCCGCCAGGACAGCTCGAACCAGAACTCGTTCTCCTCCCATACCTCGCCCGGGTTGGTGTCGCGAGTGTCGCGATAGGACTGGCCGAGCTTGTCCATCGCGACCCGGCGCACCGGTTGGCGAAAGCCGAGCCACTTGCCCGAATGCGTCTCATAGGAGTGGGTGTCATGCCGCTCGGTCGAATGACCCATCGGCAAGACATAGTCGGCGAAGGTCGCGGTCTCCGACCAGGTGGGAGTGAGTGCGATGTGCAGCCCGAACTTGTCCGGGTCGCTCAAGGCGTCGATCCAGCTGAACCCGTCCGGGTTGGTCCACACCGGGTTATAGACCCGGCTGAAGTAGACGTCGACCTTGCCCCGGCCATCGTTGAGCAAGTGCGGCAGTAGGACTGACATCTCATTGGTGCTCATCGGGTACTCCGGCGGCCACAGCTTCTCGTTCCACACGTCGTGGCCCTCGGGCATGTTCGGGCCGTGCGGGATGATCTTGTTCCATCCGTTCGGACTGGTGCCACCGGCGGTACCGACACTGCCAGTCAGGACGTTGAGGAAGAACAACGATCGGGCGACCTGCCAGCCACCGAGGTTGCCGGCCGCGGCGGAGCGCCAGATGTGGGCCGCGAGGGCGGAGCCAGCCTCGGCGACGATCTCGGCCAGCTCTGAGATTTTGTGCTCCGGCACCCGGGCCTCGGCGGCGGCGAACTCAAAGGTGTATCCGGCGTAGTCGCCCTCCAGCGCGGTCATGAAGGTGTCGAAGTCGGCTGCGTCGTCCGGGTGGAGATGGGCCATGTAGGTCTGCCAGTTGGTCCAGCGTCGCAGGTACTCCCGGTCGACTCGACCGGTGCGCAGCAGGTGGGACGCCACGGCGAGCAGGATCGCGGCCTCACTGCCGGGCCACGGTGCCAGCCACAGGTTTGCGTGGGATGCCGTGTTGGACATCCTCGGGTCCAGCACCACCAGCTTGGCGTTGCCCTGGCTCTTTGCCTCCATGATCCGTTGGGCATGCGGGTTGAAGTAGTGGCCGGTCTCCAGGTGGCTGGACAGCAGCAAGATGACCTTGGCATTCGCATAGTCGGGCGACGGCCGGTCGTATCCTCCCCACAGGGTGTAGCCGAAACGGGCGCCGGCGGAGCAGATGTTGGTATGGCTGTTGTGCCCATCAACACCCCAGGCCGCGAGTAAGCGCTCGGCGAACCCGTCATCACCGGGACGGCCGACGTGATAGATCAAATCGTCGCGTCGGTCCTCGACGATGGCGGCCCGGATCCGGGCCGCGATGTCATCCATCGCCTCGTCCCAGCTGCAGCGTTCCCAGCCGCCGGCGCCACGCTCTCCGGTGCGGCGGAGCGGGTACAAGATCCGCTCCGGATCGTTGATCTGGTTGATGCTGGCCGGCCCCTTAGCACAGTTGCGGCCACGAGACCCCGGATGTGCCGGGTTTCCTTCCAGCTTCTTGACGCTCAGGTCCTCCTTATCGACATAGGCCAGCAGGCCGCAGGCCGACTCGCAGTTGAAGCAGGTGGTGGGAATCAGCATGTAGGTGTGCGGCACCTTCCTCGGGTGCGCGCGGGCGTCATAGGCCACATGGTGGTCCCAGGTCTCCGGTGGCGGGAAGTTGCGCAGGTGCTCATGCGAGCGCTCGCCCGGCAACGGGGGACGTACGGTCCCCGGACTTTCGGGAGTAGCCATCGTTGTCTTCCTTTCTCAGGAGAGAGGTACGTCTTGGGCGGCGCGGAGGTAGACGGACTCATGGATGAGCAGGGCCGCCTGGACGATCAGGCCGGCAATGATGGCCAGCGCCGGCAGCCCCCCGTTCCAGGACGGCAGCGCGATCAGTACCGCGACCGCACAGAGCGCCATCGACCCGAGCCAGAACAACCGAGCATAGCGGCCCTTGACCATAATGTGCGCACCCACGGCCGCGTTTCGGGTCGGGTGCCGGCCGAGCAGGTCAACCAGTGAGATCACCAGGTGCCCAAGGCCGCCGATGATCATCACGCGGACCGCGAACCCGATGGCCGCGTGGTCCTGACCGGTGATGATGGTGGCCAGGATCATCAGCCCGCCACCCACCATCGCGGCCTGAACCAGCAAATGGGGGAACAGCCAGCGGGACTGCCACAGGTCACGGCCCTCGGCCTAGCCGAACAAAAAGGCGGTGTAGCCGGCGGCCATCGCGCAGGCCAGAATTGCCAGCACCGCGATCACCACGCTGGCAATCCCGGCATCCAGTAGCCGCACCATGAACCAGGCAACCGCGGCGACTCCGAGCCCGAGCAGGCAGTAGCCACCAAGAACCAGCCAGGATCCCTGGTTGGGCCGAGTGAACAGGTAGTAGAAGCGCTCCGGTCGTTTCAGGTCCCAGATCAACAAGATGCCGGTGACGCCTGCGCCGGCCGCGGCCAGGAATGGCGCCACCAAGTCGCCGGCAATCCCCTGGTCGACGCCCAGCAGCAGTGCCAGCGCGGCCACAAACAGGGCGCCCGCGCCGGCAGCCTTCGTCCACAGGTAGGTCGTCACCCGCCACCCCCAGGGTCGAGGATGGGCGGTGTTCAACGTCGTGATCGCGGTCGGGTCCTCGCCCTCGAAGTCACCGGAGGTCAGCAGCCGCTGCTCGTCCGGTTTCGCCCACAAATAGGTGTCCCGGACCGGCGCGGCCAGCGGGTCCAGTACCGCCTTGTCCGCGCCCAGATAGAACACGTTGGGGCCGGTGTTCTGCTCCGGCGCGCGCACCGTGGTCGGGTTGTCTGCGACCAGCCGGGCGATCCCCGACTCGGGGTCATCAAGATCACCGACCCAGATCGAGTGGGTGGGACAGACGACGACACAGGCCGGTTCCAGTCCCTCATCGACGCGGTGCGCACAGAAGTTGCATTTCGCCGCGGTGTGGGTGTCCTCATCGATGTAGATCGCGTCGTACGGGCACGCCTGCATGCACGACTTGCAGCCGATGCAGGAGTCACCGTCGAAGTCGACGATGCCGTCATCGCGTTTGAACAGTGCCTCGGTCGGGCAGATCTTCACGCAGGGTGCATCGGTGCAGTGGTTGCAGCGCAGCACGCCAAAGTCGCGGGTGTTGTCCGGGTAGCTGCCCGAGTCGACGTACTTCACCCAGGTGCGGAACTGGCCCACCGGGATGTCGTGCTCGGTCTTGCAGGCAACCGTGCAGGCATGGCAGCCGATGCACGTCGTCTGGTCGATCGCGAATCCGTACTTCATGAAGCTCCGTTTCGTCCAGCCATCCCGGTGCAACCACTCTGCACCACCCGGTCACTCTGCACCACCCGGTCACTCTGCACCACCCGGTCACTCTGCACCACCCGGTCACTCTGCACCACGCGCGTCACTCTGCACCACATTGAGGAGTTGAGCAAGGTCCAGCTTGCGCTAACTCGGTGGTGCCAGTCGGACCCCGCTCTGGTCAGGCATGCGGGGACCTGGCGCCACAAAAGGCATCAGTATCTGGATCTTCAGTAGACTACCTGGTCACGCCACACTGGAAGTACTTCCGTCCCACGACGACGAATATCACCGCGGGCACAGAAAACAATGGCAAAGAGAGCGAGGGTCCACGATGCGCGTTGGCATCCCGAAAGAGGTGAAGGTCCATGAGTACCGGGTGGCGATCACGCCAGCGGGTGTGCATGAGCTGACCGCGCACGGGCACCAGGTCCTGGTTGAGCGCGGTGCCGGAATAGGCTCCTCGATCCAGGACGAGGACTATGTGTCGGCTGGTGCGCAGATTTTGGGCTCTGCCGATGATGTCTGGACCGGGGCGGAGTTGTTGTTGAAGGTGAAGGAACCCATCGCCGAGGAGTACCACCGACTGCGCAAGGACCTGACGCTCTTCACTTATCTCCATCTTGCCGCATCGCGCGAATGTACCGACGCGCTCCTCGATGCCGGCACCACGGCCATCGCCTACGAGACCGTTCAGTTTTCCAACGGGGCACTTCCTCTGCTCTACCCCATGAGTGAGGTGGCCGGCTGTCTTGCGCCGCAGGTCGGGGCGCACTCGCTGCTGCGTGCCCAGGGCGGCCGGGGGCTGCTGCTGGGCGGTGTGACCGGTGTGAACCCGGCGCATGTGGTCGTCCTCGGTGCCGGCGTCGCCGGCAGCAACGCGGTCGCGATGGCGGTGGGGATGTGGGCCGACCTGACCGTACTCGACATGAACGTCGACAAGCTGCGCGCCTTGGACCGTCGTTACAACGGACGCGTGAAGACGGTGACGGCCAACAAGTACGAGATCGAACGGGCAGTCCTGCAGGCGGACCTGGTCATCGGTGCCGTGCTGCTGCCGGGCGCTCGCGCACCTCGACTGGTCACCAACGACATGGTGAGCCAGATGAAGCCAGGCAGCGTCTTGGTCGACATCTCGGTCGACCAGGGCGGCTGCTTCGAGGACACGCATGCCACCACGCACTCCGACCCAACCTACGAGGTGCATGACAGCATCTTCTACTGCGTCGGGAACATGCCCGGAGCAGTTCCCAATACGTCGACGTTCGCCCTGACCAACGTGACCTTGCCCTATGCGCTCAGCCTGGCCGACAAGGGATGGCAGCAGGCAATGCGGGTCGATCCTGCCCTGGCAGGTGGCCTCAACGCAGTGGACGGCCGTCTCACCAGTGAGCCGGTCGCACAGGCACACGGGATGCAGGCGCAGGCGTTGGCTGAGGTGTTGGCCTGACGTACGGATCGGTGCTGGTTGGTGGCCTTGCGGCGGCGTCTGCTGGCCTGTCCCCACTGCGGGTTCACCACTCGTGCTCGCTATCACACCCGGGGTTTGCGTCACGGTGGCGGGGTCTGGACCTGGGCCGTCGACAGGTCACGGAGTGCTGCCCCGTTCGCTCGCGGTGAAGCCGGCGACTGCCCGATCGAGCTGCGGGGTGAGGTTGCTCAGGAACCGTCGGCGGAGGTCTGCCGGCTCGGCGCCCTGCGGGAGAGCACGAAAGACCGTGTCGATCGTATCCGGCACGTTGGCCGCGAGGTCACGGACGCGATCGATCAGTCGTTCGCTGTCGATGCCGCTGCGGTTCGCAAGACGCTCCCAGTTGCGAAGGACCACGTGACCGAAACGCCGCTCACCACCGATCGCCATCGCGGTGCGGAGAAGGTCGGACTCCGGCGCGGACTACTCCGGTGCGGGTTGCCGGTCCAGGAACTCCAGCACCTCGGTGTCGTCCACGCCGGGGAAGGCGCCGGCCGGCAGGGCGGCCAGCAGATGGGAGTGCACCCGGGCGCTGGGCCAGGACTGGTTGGCCCAGCGTGCGGCCAGGTCGGCCGGCGGGGTGGAGCAACACGAAAGGTCGGGGCAGCGTGACCGGCCCCGATGTGTGGTGCCCCGGCCACGGAACCACTTGACATGGTGATAGGGCGTGCCGACCGAGACCGAGGAGGCTTCCCGCTCGCCCCGCTCGGCCATCGCCGTACACCAGAAGGTGCCGTGCGGGGTGTCGGTGTACTGCTGGTAGGGCAGCGCCCAGTCACCGCACTCGAACACCTGCCGCGACGTCCAGTAGCGGCACACCTGCTGCCCCTCCACCGAGCCGGTCCGGTCGGTGGGGAAGATCACCCCATCGTTGGAGTAGGCCTTGTAGATAACGCCGAACTGGTTGACCCGCATGAAATGCACCGGGATGTCCAGATGCTGGGTGGCCAGGTTGGTGAACCGGTGCGCCGCCATCTCATAGCTCACCGAGTACCGGTCCCGCAGGTCGTCGATCTCGATGTCCTTGTCCGCCTTGGCCTGCTGCAGGAACTGCACCGCCCAGCGCTGCGGCACCAGCGCGGCCGCGGCGAAATAGTTGACCTCAACCCGCTGGGCCAGGAACTCCGCATAGTTGGCCGGCACGTGGTGGTCCAGGGCGAGGTGCCCCAGGGCTGCCAGCGCCAGGGTGCGCTGGGACATCACGTCGGTGGCCGGCAGGAAGATCCGGTGTCCCAAGAGATCGGTGATGGTACGGGTGCTGCGGGGCAGGTCGGTCACGCTGACCAGGGTGAAGCCCATCGTCTCGGCGATCCGGCTGGCCCCAAACCTGGTCAGCGGTCCACCGTCGTGACCGATGCGCCGCAACAGATCATCGGCCAGATCCTCGATCTCGGGGAAGTAGTTGTCGGAGGCGCGCATTCGCGCCCGGAGCTCGGCGTTGGCCCGCCGGGCGTACTCGGGGGTGCTGTCCCGCTCGGCCTGAACGTCGGCCAGCCGGGCATGCAGGCCGACCAGCGACTCCAGCACATCCAGCGGCAGCCGCGGCCCGGGACGAACCGGGGACACCCCGAGTCCGGCAAAGGCTGCTCGCCGCTGGGCTCGTTCCAGCTCGATCTCGAGCTCGGCCCGCCGGCTGGGTGCCGAGGCGGAAAGGAACTCGCCCAGATCTGACTCCAGCGCTTCCGCGATGGCCTGCAGGGTGGAGACCTTCGCCTCCCGCTTGCCGGTCTCGATCAGGGACAGCGCCGAGGGGGAGATCCGCGCCTGGCCGGCCACCGCGTCCAGCGTGAGGTGCCGGGACTTGCGGCGGTACCGCAGCCGCTTGCCGATGGTCAAGGAGTCCGGTCCGGAATGTCCCGGAGCGGTTTCGGGGCTGGCGGGCCCGGGCGAGACCAAGCGTCTCTCATGAGAACCGTCAAGATGATGGATTCTTGACACCGCCGCAGTCACGTTTGCCTTCATATCTCGATTTCACCATGACATCCGAATCCGCACAACCTGGCGGATACGTCAAATAATCAAGTTCTTGACTGACCTGACGGCTAGGCAGGAGTGGCCAGCGGCCCCAGAGTGGAACCAGAACGAAGACCACACCACGGCTTAACAGTCAATGAGGAGATCATCATGACCAGCACCATCACCACCTCCACCCACCGCCAGCGGATGGACTCCGACACCGCCGCACCGACGCAGACCGGCCCGACCGTACGTCCGGCGGAGCAGGCGGTACGGGACCTGCAGCGGGACTGGGACACCAACCCGCGCTGGGCGGGGGTATCCCGTAGCTACTCGGCCGCCGACGTGGTCGCCCTGCGGGGTTCACTGGTCGAGGAGCACACCCTGGCCCGGCATGGCGCCGAGAAGCTGTGGCAGTTGCTGCAGCAGCGGGACTTCGTCCGCAGCCTGGGCGCGCTGACCGGCAACCAGGCGGTCCAGCAGGTCAAGGCCGGGCTGGAGGCCATCTATCTGTCCGGCTGGCAGGTGGCGGCCGATGCCAACCTGTCCGGCCAGACCTACCCGGACCAGAGCCTGTACCCGGCCAACTCGGTGCCGGCCGTGGCCCGCCGGCTGAACAACGCCATGATGCGCGCCGATCAGATCGACTGCGCCAACCACGGCGGCGATGTCGCCGAGCCCGGTCGGCTGATCGCCCCGATCGTCGCCGATGCCGAGGCCGGCTTTGGCGGCCCGCTGAACGCCTTTGAGCTGATGAAGCAGATGATCCAGGCCGGCGCCGCCGGCGTGCACTGGGAGGACCAGCTGGCCTCGGAGAAGAAGTGCGGGCACCTGGGCGGCAAGGTGCTGATCCCCACCCAGCAGCACGTCCGTACCCTGAACAGCGCCCGGCTGGCCGCCGACACCCTCGGCGTGCCCACCTTGGTGATCGCCCGTACGGAGGCACTGGCCGCCACCTTGCTGACCAGTGACGTGGACCCGACCGACCAGCCGTTCTGCAGCGGCGGGCGTACCGCCGAGGGCTTCTACCGGGTCACCGACGGCATCGAGCCGGTGCTGGCCAGGGCGAAGGCGTACGCGGCGTACGCCGACCTGATCTGGGTCGAGACCGGCAAGCCCGACCTCGGCCTGGCCCGGGAGTTCGCTGAGGAGCTGCACAAGGACTTCCCGGACCAGCTGCTGGCCTACAACTGCTCGCCGTCGTTCAACTGGAAGGCCGCCCTCGATGACCGCCAGATCGCCGGCTTCCAAGACGAGCTCGGCGCGCTGGGATACAAGTTCCAGTTCATCACGCTGGCCGGCTTCCACGCGCTGAACCACTCAATGTTCAACCTGGCCAAGGGATACGCCGAACACGGGATGACCTCCTATGTCGAGCTGCAGCAGGCCGAGTTCGCCGACGAGGCACGCGGTTACACCGCCACCCGGCACCAGGCCGAGGTCGGCACCGGCTACTTCGACAAGGTGTCCACCGCGCTCAACCCGACCAGCGAAACCACCGCCCTGGCCGGCTCCACCGAACAAGAGCAGTTCCACCAGACCCCCACCCACTAACGATTACAGAAAGCTGAGGACCATGACCATCATGGCAGAACGCACCATCATCGAAGGACGACGCCAAGCCATCGCCACGCCGACCCGGTTCGCCCGTGAGCGAGGCGCTCTGCCCGGCAGCGGGATCACCGTTCGAGGTTCGCTGGGCCGGCGGTTCAGCGAGATCCTCACCCCGGCGGCACTGGACTTCCTGACCGAGCTGGATCAACGTTTCGCCTGGCGCCGGGTCGAGGTCCTGGCTGCCCGGCGGTCCCGGCAGGCCGAGATCAACTGCGGTGTCGAGCCGGACTTTCTCACCTCCACAGCAGGCATTCGTGAGGATCCCAGCTGGACGGTCACGGCACCTGGTCCCGGGCTGGCGGATCGTGGTGCTGAGATCAGCGGTCCGCCGACCCGCACCATGACGGTGGCTGCCTTGAGTTCCGGTGCCGAGATCTGGGTCGCGGACTTCGAGGACGGCACCTCACCGACCTGGCACAACATCGTCGACGGGCAGGTCAACCTGTCCGACGCGATCCGTCGGCAGATTACCGATGAGCCAGGGCGGAGTGAACCGATCGCCCGGCAACCACCGACGATCATGGTCCGGCCTCGTGGCTGGCAGCTGTGCGAGAAGCACTTGATCATCGACGGACATCCGGTTCCGGCCGCCCTGGTCGACTTCGGCCTGTACTTCTTCCACAACGCCCGGGAGCTGATCAGCCGCGGTACCGGGCCGTACTTCTCCCTGCCCAAGCTGCAGTCCCACACCGAGGCGCGGCTGTGGAACGACATCTTCATCTGGGCCCAGGACAAACTGGGCATCCCGCCAGGCACCGTCCGGGCCAGCTGCCTGATTGAGACCCTGCCGGCCGCCCTCGAGATGGAGGAGATCCTGTACGAGCTGCGCGACCACTCCGCAGGTTTGGACGCCGACCGCCGGGGCTACCTTTTTTCCATGATCAAGACGATGGGAAGCCGGTCCAGCCACCTGTTGCCCGATCGCAGCGACATCACCATGGACAAGCCTTTCCTGCGCGCCTACACCGACCTGCTGGTGCAGACCTGCCACGCCCGCGGCGCCTATGCCCCGCAACGGCTGGGCATGAGCGGTGATGGGGCTATCATCACCGCCGATCAGCTGCTGGATGTCTCCGGACTGGACGGATCCATCACCATCGACGGCATCCGAACTAATATTCGGATCAGCCTGCGGTATCTGGCTGCCTGGGTCGCGGGCCAGAGTACGGTGACCATCGACCAACAGATGGCGGATGCCGCCACGATCGAGGTTTCCCGGATGCAGCTGTGGCAGTGGATCAGGCACGGCGCCCGTACCGATGAGGGTCTCATCGTCACCCGAAGTGTCGTGAACCGCTACCTGGACGAGGAGCTGACCAAGCTGGAGCGGAGCACCGACCCTGCCGACCGGGTGCAGCTCGCCTCGGCCAGGGACATCCTGGTTACCTGCTGCCAGCTGGACACCAAGGATGGCGACGAGTCCGAAGCGGTGCCGCCCTACTTCACCGGCTACGCCTACCCCCGCTATCTGGTCCAAAGAACGCTAACGTTCGGCTGATGCAGCGGCGCTAGCACGATGGCCACGTTGCTTCTTGGCCTTTGCCTGGTCGCCTCGGCTGTAGCCGTGTGGGTGACCAGTGGCAGAGGCCAGGAGGCGCTGCTGGGACGTTTGTGCCGAGGCGGGCTGGAGCAGCTTACAGACGAATGGTTCCAGGTCCTGCCTGGACCGAATGTGGGGCAGGCACTCCAGGTCTGACACCGAGCGACCGCAGGGCGGGACCGATCTGGCTCGGGATGTCGACTACCACCGCCCCGCTGTCGCTCAATGCGGCCACCTTCGACTCGGCGCTCCCTCGCGTCCCGGTGACGATAGCGCCCGCATGGCCCATCCGCCGGTTCGGCGGTGCACTGCGGCCGGCAATGAAGGCCACCACCGGCTTGTCCAGGCGGGCGACAATCTCGGCCGCCTCTTCCTCCATCGAGCCGCCGATCTCACCCACGATGACGATCGCGTCGGTGCCCGGGTGGTGCTGGAGTGCTGAGATGGCATCCGATGTGGTGGTGCCGAGGAGGGGGTCACCGCCGATGCCGATGAACACCGACTGCCCAAAACCTTCGGTGACCAGGTTCATCGAGACCAGCGTGCCCAGGCTTCCGCTGCGGGAGATGACGCCGATGTTGCCCGGCTGGACGATGTTCCCCGCGAACCCGGGCATGATCCCCACACTGGCCTGGCCGGGAACCACCAGCCCGGCGGTGTTGGGGCCGAGCACCTTCGCGCCATGGTCCTGCGCCGCCGCGAGCATCTCCATTACATCGTGGGACGGGATGTGCTCAGCCAGGCAGACGATCTTGTCGATGCCGGCCGCGACGGCGTCAAGCACCGCGTCCTTGGCCTGTCCGGGCGGCACGAAGAGCACGGTCGCGTCCAACTGGTGCTCGGTCGCCGCTTCGGCGGCTGAGCCGTACACGGGCAGACCGTGCACCTGCTGGCCGCCGCGGTTCGGGCTCGCTCCGGCGACGATCCGGGTCCCGCAGTCGATCATCCGCTGAGTCCAGTACCGGCCCTGGCGCCCGGTCATCCCCTGGACCAGGACGGCGTCTTCGGCGGTGATGATCATGCTGTCGCCTCCTCGTCGACTCGGCCAGCTATGGCGACGGCGGCCTGCACGGCATCATCCATCAGATCATAGGGTTCGACACCGAGCCGTTCTCGGACGAGCGTGATCGCCTCGTCTTCCCCGGTGCCATGGATGGTGAAGACGATCGGCACCTCCGGCCGCAGGCTCTCGATCGCCTTGACGACTCCTTCGGTCATCACATCCGTGCGCGCGAATGCTCCACAGAAGTTGACCAGCACGCTCTTCACCCTTGGGTTCGAGAGCACCAGCTCGAGCGCCGGTGTCGCTTTGGTGTAGGCGTCACCGCCGATCTCCAGGAAGTTCGCCGGCCGCCCGCCGAAATGGGTGATGACGTCAAGGGTGGTCATGGTCAATCCGGCACCGTTCGCGAGGACGCCGACATCGCCGTCGAGTTCGATGAATAACAGGTCGAGCGCCTGACCGCGACGCTCCAGCTCGCTACCGCTCACCGGCGGGGCACCGCCGGGAAGTCCTGCCAGCCGTTCTGCTTGGCGCCCGACCGAGCTTGGGTCAATGGTGATCTTCGCGTCCAGGGCTGTCACGGTGCCGTCGCTGGTAAGGACCAGCGGGTTGATCTCGACCAGGCTGGCATCTGCGGCCAGGTACACCTGATGCAGCTTGACCAGTGCGGCAGCCACGGCCCGGACCGTCTGATTATCGACCCCGGCCGCCGCGACCAGCCGCTGTGCGGACGGCTCAGACAACGCCCCGCGGATGTCGACCGGTAGCCGGTGCACCAGCTCGGGCTGGGTGGCGTTGATCTCCTCGATGTCCACCCCTCCAGCGGAGGAGAACAGGACCAGCGGGCCCTTGCTGTCCGGGTCGTCCAGCACGGCCGCATAGAACTCGCGGTCGATGCTGATCGCCTGCTCCACGATCAGCTCGTGCACTCGGTACCCGCTCACATCGGAGTCCAGCAGCCGTTCGGCGAAGGCACGGGCTTCATCGAGGTTCTGTACGATCTGTACGGCGCCCGACTTGCCGCGCTTTCCGGCGGGGATCTGCGCCTTGCAGACCGCGTGTCCGCCGAGTCGGCGCACGGCCTCGATTGTGTCGTCAACGGTGGAGACCAGCTCACCGCGAGGGACCTGGATCCCGGCGGAAGCGAGCAGCTGCTTTCCCTGGTGTTCGAGAAGATTCACGACGCGGCCTGCTCCGGATAGGTCTGGAAGTGGTGCTGAAACAACTGCTCCTCGCTGGGTTCTCGGGGCGGGATCACCCGGGCCAGCCGGGTGATGTTGAGAAAGTGGCGGTAGGAAAGGTTCTCGCTGATGCTGTTCCCGGCCCAGGTGCCGGCGCCCATCGTCAGCGTGAACCCAAGTCCGTTATCGAAGTTCCCACCGTTGCCCATGGCATGCGCCTGGTTTACCAGAACGCGGGCGACTCTCAGCCGCTCGGCCACCAACCGGGCGCGTTCGTCGCTCCTAGTATGGATACCACACGAGTGCCCGGCACCCTGGAAGTCGAGAATGGCCTGAATCCTCTTCAGCGCAGCATCGAAGTCGGACCAGCGGTAGACGGTTAGGACGAGCGAGAGCTTCTCGCCGCTGAACGGGTGGTCGGGGCCGTACCCATCCTCTTCGACCATGAAGAACTTCTTCCCTCGCGCCTTGTCGGGATCCAGCCCGGCCAGCTCGACAATCCTTTCCGGCGGCTGTGCGGTGAGCAGGCTGCTGAGCTTGCCGTCCGGCCACATGATCTGCTGGAGCCGGCGCTTCTCGTCCACTTCAAGCAGATATCCGCCCTCGGCCGCCAGTGCGGCCATGGTCTCGGTGTACACCGCATCGTTGATGTGCAAGGAGTTCTCTGACGAGCAGCTGGTGGCGTAGTCGAACGTCTTGCTGGCGGCGATCTTGCGGGCGGCGTCGTTGAGGTCGGCGTCCGCGTCGATGATCACGGGAGCGTTGCCGACGCCGACTCCGATCGCCGGGGTGCCGGAGCTGTAAGCCGCGTGCACGTTCTTTTGTGAGCCGGTGACCACGACGAAGTCGGCCTGGCGCATCAGCTCGTAGGTCAGCGCCTTACTCGGCTGTTCGATGAACTGGACCAGGTCGCGGGGTGCCCCAACCCGGTCGAGCTGATCATGAATGAAGCCGACGAGCAGCCGGCAGGTCGAGGCCCCTTTTGGTGAGGGGGACAAAATAATCGCGTTACGGCCCTTCAGCGCCATTAGCGTCTTGTTCGCAGGAGTGGCGGCGGGGTTCGTCGACGGGCACACCGCCGCGATCACCCCCATCGGTTTCGCGTACTCGGTGAGGCCTAGCTCCACGTCTTCGGCGATCACTCCGACCGAGCGGGCCCCCTGAAGGTCACGCAAGGTGCCCATCGTCTTGCGACGGTTCTTGGTGTATTTGTCGTCGACGTTGCCGAGCCCACTGTCCTCAACCGCCAGTTCGGCGAGCTGACGCGCCCGGCGGGGTTCGATGATGGCCCAGGCGACGGCGTCGACGACGTCATCGACTCGCCGCTGATCGAAGTCCTCGAAGTATTGCTGGGCCTGCCTGGCTCGTCCGACCAGGCTGCTGATGGCTGGTTCGACGGCGGCTTCGTCGGTACTGGTGGCCGAGATAACTGCGGACTCCATGGCTTACGTTCACCGTTCCTTGGCGTTCACTGAGCGGAATTAGATTCCATTCAACGGTAGGCCAGCTGTTGGCTCCAGTCAAGGACAACCCTGCGTAGGCGGCGGCCGGTCGGATCCAACTGCCCATTGACACGACTTCGTGCGGCATCTATGTTCGGTATGGAATCCTATTCCAGTCCGTGGATTGTGATTGGTAGCAACATTCGGTAGAACCAACCGGCGAGCATGTCGATCCAAAGGCGGTAGGCCTGTGTCCGACTCACGATCCGGGCAAACGCAACGTGTGCCCCCACCTTCCCAAGCGCCTGGGGTGTTCAAGACCCTGATGCAGCGAGTCCGTGGCAGGGTCTTGCTGCTGCTCTGTGTGATGTACTTCATCACCTACGTCGACCGAGTGAGCATCTCCACGGCGGCGCCGTTCATCCAGTCGGACCTGCACCTGTCCAACTCCGAACTCGGTCTGGCCTTGTCGGCCTTCGCCCTGCCGTACGCGTTCTTCCAAATCGTTGGCGGCCTCATCGGCGACCGCTTCGGCCCCCGCAAGGTCCTCGGTGTGGTCGGGCTCCTTTGGGGGCTAGCCACCGCCGCCACCGGGATGGCGGTCGGTCTCGGTTCGCTGGTGGTCGCTCGGCTCGGCCTGGGTTTCGGTGAGGGCGCGTCCTTCCCCACGGCGACCACGGCCATGGCTAAGTGGATGCCCGAGGATCGGCGCGGTCTGGCTCAGGGCATCACGCATTCCTCATCCCGGATCGGGAACGCGGTGGCCCCGCTGGTGATCGCCGCGATCATTGCCTCCCTCGGATGGCGGGCGGCGTTCTTCATCACCGGAGCACTGAGCCTGCTGTGGGTCATTGCCTGGTACCTGTACTTTCGCGACGAGCCAGCCACCCATCCCAAGATGACCCCGTCGGAGCTGGCCGAGCTACCGGCCTACCAAAACAAGAAGGACCGTCCGCCGGTACCGTGGGGGAAGTTGCTGCGCCGAATTTTGCCGGTGACCTTCGTGGACTTCTGCTACGGCTGGACGCTGTGGGTCTATCTGACCTGGATCCCATCGTTCTTCCATTCAAACTACGGGCTGGATCTGAAGAAGTTCGCCCTGTTCACGAGCTTCGTGCTCTTTGCCGGAGTCATCGGTGACTCCGCGGGCGGGATCATCTCGGACCGGTGGTATCGACGCAGCGGGAATCTCAAGCTGGCCCGGCGTGGCGTACTCATCACCGGCCTGCTCGGATCGTTCGCCTTCACCATGCCGACACTGTTCGTCCATGACCTGACCCTCGCCGCCGTCGGCCTGGGGTTGTCCTTCTTCTTTCTCGAACTCGCAAACCCGGTTTTGTGGTCAATCCCGATGGACATCGCTCCCGCACACGCCGGCACGGCCTCGGGTCTGATGAATACCGGGTTCGGCGTCGCCGGCATCTTGTCACCGTTCATTTTCGGCGTGCTGGTCGACCAGACCGGGAGCTGGGAGATCCCCTTCGTGCTCTCCTCGGCCCTGCTGTTCATCGGCGCCGGCGCCGTATTGTTCATTGATCCAACCCGGCGCATCGGCGTGGCGGAGTCGACGGCTCAGGCCAAGATCAGCTGATCATGCTCCAGCCGCTGACGTCGCCGGCCTCTGCAGAGGGGGTGGCTTCAGATCCGATAGCCCGACGGCAACACAGCCATGATGGCGCCGGCAGTCTCGACGGCCTGCCGGCCCAACTCGCTGATGCGCTCATCGGCCATCCGTAGCTCGGGTCCCTGGATAGCGAGCGCCGCGATCAGCACGCCATTGGTCCCGACAACCGGCGCAGCCACGCCGCGGACCCCCGGAATGCGCTCGCTGTGGTTGATGCTGAAGCCGCGCTCCCGGGTCTCGGTGAGGTCGTGCAGCAAGTCCTTTGCTGAGGTGATGGTGTTTGACGTGTACGGTTTGAGCTCGCCGAGCGCGGCCACCGTCTTGCCCATGTCAGCCGAGAAGGCGATCAGGGCCTTCCCGGTGCTCGTGCAGTGCAACGGAATCCTCGAACCGGCCGGTTGGCTGAATCGCAACGGCTGGGCAGACTCGACTCTGAGCACCACGACAGCCTCTGCACCGTCGCGCACGACAAGGTTGACCGACTCCCCAGTTTTCCCCGCCAGGACCTCCAGCAGTGGCAGGGCCGCGTCGAATCCCAGGGTGTGTCCGGCCGCACGACCTAGCAGGAAAGCCTCCCGACCGAGGCGATAGCGGTCCGTCTCAGTGCTTTGAGCGACATACCCGGTCAGTACCATGGTCCGCAGGATCCGGTGGACCGTACTGGACGGCAGCGTGACCTTCATGGCAATTTCGGTCACCCCCAGGTCCGTGGCGGAGTCGCGGAGAGCATGTAAGACGGACAGCGCCCGCAGGATTGTCTGCGAGCCGGCTGCGACAGTCGGGCTGGCTGCATCGGCCCTCGTAGCTCTTGAGGCGGTCATACGGTCAGTATGCCTGCCGTCATTGGCTACCGGTCGTCTCGGTGATCACCCGTGCCAGTTGGTCTTGGAGCGGGGGAGTCCACTGCCTGGTGGGATTCCTCAATAACACTCGTGATCGGGTAGATGTCCTTAAGGTGCGTCTCCGGCATGAACGCCACCACCAGCAGGCTCAAAACTGCGACGCCGACCATATAGGCCGCGAATGCCCACGGTTCTCCACCGGTGTACTCGATCAGGGCGGCCCCGATCAGCGGGGTGAGGCCGCTGGCGTAGATGCCCGAGAACTGGTAGACACAGCCGATCCCGGTGTATCGAACCCGGGTGTCAAACAGCTCGGCCCAGAATGCGGCCAATGGCGCGTAGATGGCCGAGTAGATGATCCCGAGCCCGAGAATGATGCTGAGCCAGATCAGCACAGTTGATCCCGTTCGCATCATCGCGAACGAGGGGAACGTGAACAGCGCAATGGCAATGACACCAGTTCGATAGATTTTCTTGCGACCGAACCGGTCGGACAAATGGCCATAGATGGGTGTCAGGACCACGCCGAACGCCGCGCCGACCACGATTCCATTGAGGACGATCGTCTTGGACACGTGGACGTACTGGGTGATGTAGGCCACCGCGAGTACCGCGTAGGCGTTGAAGGTCAGGCCCTCGATCCACCTCGTCCCCATGCCTTGGAGGAGCTGCTTGGGCTGGCGACGTAGCAGTTCGAAGAACGGAATCCTCGCCTCCTCCTGGGCCTCCTTGACCAGGGCAAAGGCGGGAGTCTCCAAGATCTTCAGCCGGATGTACAAGCCGATGATGGCCAGCACAATGGTGGACAAGAACGCCACCCGCCAACCCCAGCTCAGGAACGACGCATCAGGCATCAGCGAGAGCAGGCTGAACATGCCGGAGGCCAGCAGCAGGCCGGCCGGAACACCGACCTGGGGCCAGCTGCCGAAGAAGCCGCGCCGCCCGCGCGGGGCGTACTCGACCGCCATCAGCACCGCGCCACCGTATTCGCCGCCGACGCCGATGCCCTGGAATACCCGCAACAGGATAAGCAGGATGGGGGCCCATAGTCCGGCCTGCGTGTAGGTGGGCAGCAGCCCGATCAGGAACGTGGCGGCGCCCATGATGATCATCGTCAGAATCAGCATGGTTTTGCGGCCGACGCGATCACCGAGATGACCGAAGATGAGTGCGCCTAGCGGCCTGGCCAAATAGCCGACGGCGAACGTCGCGAAGGCGATCAGGGTGCCCACTTGTGGCGGCAGGTTGGTGAAGAAGAGCTTGTTGAAGACTAGCGCAGCAGCGGTGCCGTAGATGAAGAAGTCGTACCATTCGATGGTGGCGCCAATGGAGGAGGCCAGCGCCACCTGCGGCACCGAGATCTCGTCGCGATCCTTCCCGATTTCGTGCCGGTCTTTTTCGGTTAGAGGTGGCATCTCACTTCTCCTTAGCAGTGGGCGAGGCCGCTGAGGAGCCGGCGCCTTGAGGCTGACCGCCCCTCGGTGAGTCGATCACAGGGATTCGCGGAAGATGGTGGTCAATGCGGCACGGGTCACCGGCCGGGGTACGACAGCCAGCTGGCGGGTTTGTTTCATGGTGCCATCGACCAACGTGTCAAGGTCGTTCTCGTCGTAACCGAAGCTCCGCAGACCCCGTGGCATCTCGATGTCCGCCATCAGCTCACTCAGCACCTGGGCCAGGGCGTCGGCACCATCGGTGGCGGTGAACGTCTGGCCGCTGAGCAGCTCGGCAGCCTTCAGGTGACGTTGCGGATCACCGGGATAGGTCCAGTGAAACACCGCCGCGGCAGTGGAAGCCACGGCCTGGCCATGCGGGACCATCGGCATCTGTGGATAGCCCTCGGCGTGGTACTCCTTGACCGCGCCGGCCACGGGATAGGCGTTCGCGTGCGGAAGATGGGTACCGGCATTGCCGAACCCTGCCCCGGCATAGGTTGACGCCAACATCATCTGGTAGCGGGCATCCAGGTCACGGCCATTCATGACCGCGCGGCGCAGATAGCGACCAACCAAGCTCAGCGCCATCTCACACCACGTGTCGCTGATCGGGTTGGAGCCGCAGAATGCTGGCCGCTTCATCGGGTCAACAGGTGCCGCCTTGGCATCGAACCGGACGCTGGTGTAGCTCTCTAGGGCGTGTGAGAGCACGTCCATGCCACTGGAGGCAGTGACCTGCGGTGGCAGCGAGATGGTGGTCAGCGGGTCGATGATCGCCAGTGAGGGCCGCAGCCTGGCATGGCTGACAGCACCCTTCAGGTGCAGGCCCAGGAAGTCGATGACACAGATCGTTGTAGACTCCGAGCCCGTTCCCGCGGTGGTCGGGATGGCAATGAGGGGGTTCAGCACTCCAGTCGGGACCCGGCCGCCGCCGATCGGCGGGGTGACGTAATCGAGGAGCTCGCCAGGATGGGTGGTGAGCAGGTTGACGGCCTTCGCCGTGTCGATCGCGGAACCGCCACCTACGGCGACGAAGCAGTCCCAATTGCCGTGGCGGGCGAACGCAAGCGCCTGCTCGATGCTTTCGTCAGTGGGTTCGATCCCGACCTGGTCGAACAGCTCAACCTGCACGCCTGCGCCGCTGATGTGGTCCCGG